>CATPAW010000113.1 GCA_955652255.1 uncultured Chthoniobacterales bacterium
GACCGTCGGCTTGATGCCCACCACGCCGCTGACGTTCGCCGGGCAGACGATGCTGCCGTCGGTCTCCGAGCCGAACGACACCGCGGTGAAGTTGGCGGAGACCGCTGCGGCGGAACCCGAGGGGGAACCGCAGGCGTTGCGATCAAGCGAGTACGGGTTGTGGGTCAGTCCGCCGCGCCCAGACCACCCGCTCGTGGAGAAGAGGGAGCGGAAGTTCGCCCACTCGAAAAGATTCGTCTTGCCAAGGATGACGGCGCCACCAGCGCGCAGCTTCGCAGCGACCGTTGAGTCGTTTAGGGCGGGCTTGCCCACGAGCGCGAACGACCCGGCGCTTGTTTGCATTTGGTCGCCGGTGTCGATGTTGTCCTTGAGAAGAACAGGAATGCCGTGGAGCGGCCCCAGCACCGTGCCTTTGGCGCGGAGCGCGTCCGCGTTCTTCGCCATCGTCAACGCGTCGGGGTTAAGCTCGATTACCGAGTTCACCCCCGGACCCTTCTGGTCGAGCGAAAGAATACGGTTGATATAGAAGTTAGTCAGAGCGACCGAGGTGAGCTTTCCCGCAGCCATCTCCGCTTGGAGCTGCGCTATGTTTTCCTCGTTGTGGTCGGTCTGTTGAGCGAGCGCGGAGAGCGCAGCCAGCAGTGCGAATGCGGGGACAAACATGGTGCGTTTCATAATGGGGACCTCCTTGTGATAAATCGCGGCGATCTCCGCTTAGGGCCGTATCGGAAAGGTAACAAAGTTGTTACTTTTTATCTTTTCCAGAGCCGCAACTCCCGAATCCCGGGCGGATTTAATTTTTAGAAACCCATGAAGTTATGAACTTGAAAAAATTGATTCTCCTCAGTTGTGTGGTGCCGTGCGTTTTCGCGGTCTCGACTGCGACGGCGCAGATGAGAGGGCACCGTGCTTCGACAGCGCGGATGCCGATGCAGCGCGCTCCAATGCTAAACTCCGCCTCCGGCTTTCGTCGCTTCAATCGTTTTAACGACGGCGACTTTGATCGAGATGATCGGTTTCGTTTTCGTCGCTTAAACCGTTTTAACGACATCATTGTTTTCGATGACTTCGGTTTTCCCTTCTTTCCGTTCCCTCCGTTCTAGTACCCACCTCCCTACTACCTGTGTCCGTATGCGGGTTACTACTCATACGGATACGGGGCTTATCAGGGCGGCCATGACGTGAACGGCTCGCTGGTCGTGCAAGTGCAGCGCCGACTTCCGCGCAATTGGCCTAGCCGTGCATTCGGTGGCAATCCGCCGTCGGGTGTTAGTGTTTAATTAAGGAGATTAAAAATTATGAAATGAATCCTTCTCTCAATTTGGATCGGAAGCTTAACGCTCGCGCTGACGGCGCGCGCGGAAGAGCAAAACAACCTGCCGCAGAGAAAGGGCTCGCGAGCGCGACAGAGATTTCGGACAATTTCGGACAGTCGAACTGCGTAATTCTGCGCGAATCGTGCAAAGCTCGGATTCCGGCTGGATGCAGTTAACGCGCTGATTGTCGCAGGTTTCCGTCGAAATCGCGCTAATTTGCGAAATGTTGAAAGCGGTTTCGATTCCCGTTGCCCGCTCACGCGCGAAAGGCGTTGACGCGATGTTGACAGAGTGACCGTCTTTTATCTTCGGCAAAGCCTTAGAGAAATTGAATGGCGATTGCGCGGGCGTGCCCTCTCCGATTTCCCATCGCCATACTAGACCCGAATCCGCTAGCGGAAGCCGTGTTACCAGTTGCGCGGGCACTAGCGAACAAGGAACTAATAGTGGAAACACCGGCTGTCTCAGTGGTTCTGTCCAACAAGATTATCGCGTCCGCACCCTGTTTGGCGGCTTCTCTGACGGCTGGTCTGACACTTTCAGGTTTATCGAACAGGCCGCTCGGTGGTGTCTCAACCTCGATGTAGCCGATTACCCGATACGGTCTGTCTGGCGCGCCAAAATAAACCGGCAGAGCAAATTTCCGCTGAACAAATGAACCGCTGGCGACCGGCCAGTTTTGTTGTCTGCCGGAGTAAGCGGTGTACTCGACATCGGCGCAACCACACAGGACGAAGGTAAAGAGCGCGACAAAGAAAGATGATCTCATGTCGGTGAAATGATGCCCAGAAAAGACATGGTTCTCCAAGTCTGATCTGCGGCGGAGGTGAATTTCCATTATTTTTGCTGCGAGTCGCGCGCGAGGCTGTTGGAGCTCAAGCTTTCGCCTTAAAAGTGGCAAGCAACTGGCAAACCACTTTTTTGCCCACTTTAATCAAAATCAGCGTAAGTGATTGATCATCAATATCGTGCCTGGAGGGATTCGAACCCACAACCTTCTGATCCGAAGTCAGATGCTCTATCCAGTTGAGCTACAGACACAAAATTGAAAATCTCAAGTTAAAAAATGGGGTGGCCGACGGGACTCGAACCCGCAACAACCAGAACCACAATCTGGGGCTCTACCATTGAGCTACGACCACCACCTCAGTTGTAGATTTTAGATTTCAGATCGCGGATTGCAAAGGAAAGCATCTGGCCATTGGCACACCCTCTCCTTATTTGGGAGCGACGCGGACGGCCTTATTGCAACTGGACAGAGGCCGATTATCATTCCGGCTCGTTATCGCATGAAGAGAATCGGTTCGATTTTGCTGGCCGGCTTCTTTTTTTTACTGGCACCGGGCCAGCTCCGCGCGCAAGCGGACGATCCAAGCGAAATTTTTCTCAAGGCTTATATGACTTCTCAGCAGGGTGAGAAGTTGGAGCATGATAACCAATTTAAAGCTGCTCTGGCAAAATACCGGTCCGCCGGAAGCCTGATCGAGGAATTGCACACAAAGCATTCCGATTGGCAGCCGGCCATCGTTGAATATCGCGGCCGTAAAATCAGTGAGAGCATTTTGCGGGTCCAGGACAAGGCAGCGACGCAAAATGACCTGGCTGCTGCTTCAACCCCATTACCTGAAACCACTCCGGCGCTTCGTGAAAATGCCGGACCGGCGCAACCAAGCACCGAGATCGTAGCGCCGCGCCCGAGCGCAGCTTCGGCTCAAGCGCCGAGCGACGTAGCAATCAAGGATGCGACCAAGAAATTGCACGACAAGATCGATCAACTCGAGGCGGAGCTGCAAAAGTCGCGCAGCGAGCGCGACACCGCCGAAAAAGAAAAGCAATCTCTGGATGGGCGGCGTCTTAAGGACACAAGCTCCAAGCTGGGCAAAGCGCAAGGCGAACTTGACAAATCGAGGGGATCAGAGCGCGAGGTCCGCGACCAACTGGCGCAAGCTCAGGAATCGCTAAAAAAGCTTCAATCGTCCGGCGGTAATACCACAAAGGAGCAGCAAGCATTGCGCGCGGAGGTCGCGTATTTAAGAGACACACTCACTCGCGGCGGAAAAGGAAAAAGCCCAGACCAGTGTAAAGATGGCGGAGGCGAGCAAGCAAATCGCTGGTGTCACACGAGAACGTGATGAAGCGCTCACGCAGTTGAAAGGCATGAAGGAGCCCGAACAACGCGTTCAAATACTCGTGGCTGAGAACAGCGATCTGAAACAGAAACTGACGGACACGGAAAAAAGCGTGCGCGAGCTAAGCGAGGATAAGCCGAAAAAAGAACAGGAGCTTGCAAAGGTAAAAGGGCAGATCGAGCAACTCCGCCAGCAACTGGCCGCGCGTCAAAAACAAAATCAGGATTTCGAGACGAAAGTCGTAAGTCTTCGTTCGCAACTCGATGAAGCGGATGCTGAATTGGAAAAAGCGAAGCTCAAGGGCGCGAACGCCGAGGAGACGGTTCGGCTTACGAAGGAAAACGAAATGCTTCGTAACATTGTCGTTCGCGAACGTCAGGAAGAAGCGCGACGGGATCAGGCCAAGAAACTCGTGTTCGCTGAGTTCGATAAGCTGAAGATCAAATCGGACGCCCTAAACGAGCAAGTCGAGCTGCTCGCTCAACCGATCACGAAGTTGAGCGACGAAGAGCTCGCCTTGTTGCGGCAACCTGTGGTCGCAATCTCAGACCACAATCCGGCGGCGTTGAAGACGAGTTTTACCTTCGCTAAAAAATCATCCATGAAGGCAGTTAAAATCACCGGCCCGGATGAAACGCAAAAACCGCCTGATGGCGGAAATGCGGCAGCCTCCAATGATTCCAGCGCCAATTCGCAGAGCGGCTTCAACCCGGATGTGCCCGAGAATCTGCGGAATCTGGCGCAATCGGCAAAAGATAACTTCGAGCATCGCAAATATCGAACGGCCGAAAAACAATATCAGGAGATCCTGAGCAAGAGTCCGAATAACGTCTATTCGCTTTCCAATCTTGGCGTCGTTTATTTTCGCACCGCCAGATTTAAAGCCGCCGAGGTGACCTTGAAAAAAGCCGTTGCCGTCGCTCCGCGGGACGAGTTTGCCCACACCACCCTCGGCATTGTTTATTATCGGCGGTCCAAGTTTGATGACGCGTTTGCCGAGCTGACCAAGGCGCTCGCGATCAATCCCAAGAGCGCCACCGCGCACAATTATCTCGGCATCACTGCCAGCCAAAAGGGCTGGCAGCAAGCGGCGGAACAAGAAATACTCGAAGCCATCGCCGACAATCCCGACTACGCCGACGCTCATTTCAATCTCGCCGTCATCTACGCCACGGCGCAACCGCCGGCAAAAGGATTAGCGAAACAGCATTACACCAAGGCGACGTCGCTCGGCACCCAGCCCGATCTGTCGCTCGAAAAATTGTTGCACTGATCAATTGTCGATCTTGTAGCGGCGGTCTGTGACCGTCGGACAATTTCCGCGCGCGTGAAACCGTTTCTCACTTCGAACTGGCGGTATCTCGCCATGCTCAATTTCGTTGTCGATCCAGCGATCATTGCGCCACTCGTTCCGCCGGGCACGGAGCTCGATTACGAAAATGGCGAAACATTCGTCAGCGTCGTTGGCTTCCTTTTCCTCGACACGCGTTTGCTCGGGCTCCCGATCCCGCTCCATCGCGATTTTGAAGAATTGAATCTGCGTTTCTACGTCCGCAAGAAATCGGCCGACACCTGGCGGCGCGGCGTTGTCTTCATTCGCGAACTCGTTCCGCGCCGGGCCATCGCGCTCGTCGCGCGCGCGTTTTACGGCGAAAACTATCTCGCGTTGCCGATGAAACGGGAAATCGAACATGTCGATCTTGGAATAAAGGTGGCGTATTCCTGGCGACGCGGTTCGAAGTGGGAATCGCTCGCAATGACTGCGACTGGCGAACCGCAAAATACTCCGGCCGGGTCGCACGCCGAGTTCATCACCGAACATTACTGGGGCTACACCTGTGTGCGCGCCGGTTGCAGCGAATATCGGGTCAAACATCCGCGCTGGAAAATTTGGACCGCCGAAACATTCCAACTCCTCGCCGACGTCGCGACGCTTTTCGGCGCGCAATTCGCCGAAACTTTGGTCGCTCCGCCGCGCTCCGCGTTTATCGCCGAAGGTTCACCTATCACCGTCGCGCGAAGAGAAATTCTTCTGTAGCGGCGGTCTCTGACCGTCGAATCTTTCGGTGGGGTGAGACTGTGTCGAGCTAACGATTTACTGCGCGAGCAACTGCCGCAAAACAAACGGCAAGATGCCGCCGTGCTTGTAATAATCGACTTCGATGGGGGTATCGATGCGCAGCTTCACCGGCACGGAACGGGATTGTCGATCCTTGCCTTGAATCTCTAGCGTTAGATGCTGGCCTGGGTGAATTGCATCGGACAAATCGGTAATCGAGAAAGTTTCCGAACCATCGAGCCCGAGCGATTGCGCGGTCGTTCCATCGACAAACTGCAATGGCAACACGCCCATGCCGACAAGGTTCGAGCGGTGAATTCGCTCGAAACTCGCGGCCACCACCGCTTTGACGCCTAACAAACGCGTTCCTTTCGCCGCCCAATCGCGCGAGGAGCCGGTTCCGTACTCGTGACCAGCTAAAATTATGAGCGGCGTTTTCGTCTCCGCATATTTCATCGCCGCATCGAAGATCGACATCTGCTCGCCGGTTTCCGCTTTCCGGTTTCCGAAATATTTAGTCACGCCGCCTTCCGTTCCAGGCACCATCAAATTTTTGATTCGCACATTCGCGAACGTTCCGCGCGTCATGACGAGATCGTTTCCGCGTCGGCTACCGTAGCTGTTGAAATCTTGCGGCTCAATTCCGCGCGACATCAAATACTCGCCTGCCGGCGAAGTGGCCTTGATTGCACCCGCCGGCGAAATGTGGTCGGTCGTCACTGAGTCGCCAAAAATTCCGAGCGCACGCGCCCCGGTGATATTGCCGATCTTGCCGGTCGACATCGAAAAATTTTTGAAGAACGGCGGCTCGTGGATGTAATCGCTCTTGTCATCCCACTGATAGATATCGCCCGTGCTGGAGGGAATTTCGTTCCATTTCGGGTTTTGATCGGCGAAATCGCGGTAAAGTTTGCGGAAAATTTCCGGCTTGAGCGCCGATTGCATCGCGTCGCGAATTTCGGTTAGCGACGGCCAGAGATCGCGCAGAAAAGTTTCTTTGCCATGTTTATCGGTGCCGATGGGCTCACGTGAAAGATCGACATCTACCCGTCCGGCCAACGCGAATGCGACCACCAGCGGCGGCGACATGAGAAAGTTCGCTCTGATGTTTTGGTGCACGCGCGCTTCAAAGTTTCGATTTCCCGAAAGCACCGAGGCCGCGACCAGATCGTGATCGTAGATCGCCTTCTCGATCTTCGGATGGAGTGGGCCGGAATTGCCGATGCAGGTTGTGCAACCGTAACCAACGAGGTTGAACCCAAGTTGATCGAGATATTTTTGCAGTCCAGTTTTTTGGAGATAATCGGAAACGACGCGCGAACCTGGCGCGAGCGAAGTTTTTACCGCGGGATCGACATGCAATCCGCGCTCGACCGCCTTTTGCGCGAGCAATCCCGCTGCCAGCATCACGCTGGGATTGCTCGTGTTCGTGCAGCTCGTGATGGCCGCGATCAGGACGCTGCCGTGACCGATCCGGCTTTGACCATGGTGGAAAGGGTCGGCGGCCGAATCTGTCAATTCCTTGGCTGTGTCCGGTGTCGGCCGATTTGTTACCATTTCGGCTTTGTTGCGCTCCTCGCCAGGTTCCATACCTAACTCGGACCTGTCGGTTGATGGCATGTCGCCGTCGCCCGGCGCCGTTCCATTCAACTGCACCAAATGTTTCGCGCCAAGATCGACACCTTCTTTGCCGTAGCCGCCGTCTTTAACCGGCTTTCGCAGCAGCGAGCGAAACGTTTCGCCAAGGGCGGGAAGATTGATCCGATCTTGCGGTCGTTTCGGCCCCGCCACGCCCGGCTGGACGTCGCTGAGATTCAATTCGAGATCGACGCTGTAACCGATCTCGCCCTTGCGCGGCATCCCAAACATTTTTTGCGCGCGAAAATAATTTTCGAACGCCGCGCACTGCTCATCGGTGCGCCCGGTCGCTCGCAAATAATTTACCGACTCTTGATCGACCGGGAAATATCCCATGGTCGCGCCGTACTCGGGCGACATGTTTCCGATCGTTGCCCGATCGGGAACGGGAAGCGACGCCGCGCCTTCGCCATAAAATTCGACGAATTTTCCAACGACTTTTTGCGCACGCAGCATTTCTGTGATGTGCAACACGAGATCGGTCGCGGTGACGCCTTCGCGCAATTGCCCGGTCAGGTGCACGCCGACGACTTCCGGTGTTAAAAAATACACGGGTTGCCCGAGCATTCCCGCTTCCGCTTCAATTCCGCCTACGCCCCAGCCAACCACGCCGAGTCCGTTAATCATGGTCGTGTGTGAATCGGTCCCGACCAGCGTGTCGGGATAAAAAATTTCGCGATTGTCGATCTTGGCGTGCAGCACCCCTTTTGCGAGGTACTCCAAATTGACTTGATGAACGATCCCAATGCCCGGCGGGATCAGTTGGAAAGTGCTGAAGGCTTGCTGTCCCCATTTTAAAAACTGGTAGCGCTCGCGGTTCCGTTTGAATTCCATTTCCAAATTCAAACGGAGCGCCTGCGCCGACCCGAAAAAATCGACCTGCACGGAGTGATCGACGACAAGATCGACCGGCACCAGCGGCTCGATGATTTTCGGATCGCCGCCGAGTCGCTTCACCGTGCTGCGCATCGCGGCAAGATCGACAACCAGGGGCACGCCGGTGAAATCCTGAAGAACGATTCGCGCGACGACAAACGGGATTTCTTCATTCGCCGGCTTCTTCGCGTTCCACCTCGCCAGCGTCTCGACATCTTTGTGCCGCGCTTTCTTGCCATCGCAATTGCGCAACACCGATTCGAGCACAATCCGGATGCTGACCGGTAGACGTGAAATTTTGCCGATCCCCTGGTCCTCCAGCGCCGGCAGCGAATGCAAAAATCCTTCGCGGCCCTTGCCGGCGTCGAATTTCTTCAGGGTCTTAAATTCGTCGGTCATTTTTCTCGCACAACGGTCACGACGGACACAAAGGACTCAGAGTTAATTGTTTTAGATCGAACCGTTATTGCCTTTGTGTCCTTTGTGCGAATCATTTCAGCTCCGCCAGCTTCGTTTTGATCTTGTCGAAATTCGGCAACTGCTTCGCGTCGTCCTTGCTCTCGGCGTATTGAATTACGCCACTTTTATCGATGACGAAGGCGGCACGTCTCGCGACGCCACTCATGCCGAGATTCAATTGCGGAAGGAACGAGTCGTAGATCACGTCATACGCTTTCGCGACCTTGTGCTCGTAGTCGCTCAACAGGGTCACGCCGATCTTCTCCTTTTGCGCCCACGCTTCCTGCGCAAACGGATTGTCGCCGCTGATTCCATAGACCTGGCAATTCATCTGGTCGTACTCGCGCAAGCCGTTGCCGACGCTGCACATTTCCGTCGTGCATGTGCCGGTGAACGCCATCGGGAAAAAGAGCAGCAGCGTGTTTCTTTTTCCGAAATTCTCGCTCAATTTAATCTGTTTCGGTCCATCCGCGGTTTTGGTTGAGAGAGTGAAATCTGGCGCTTTGGTTCCAACTGCAAGTGGCATAACGAATCCTCCGGTCTGCGTTTAAGCGGGGGAATTCAACTATAAGATCGACATCTAGGCGGTCAAAAGGAAGATCAAGATTCGTTGAATCGTCGAAGCGTTGAAAGTTTGCAGGCATTTACGATTTACGAATCACAGATCACGATTCACTGATCCTCGATGGAACTCTTCTGGTGGTTATTCACGATCGTGCTGTTTGCCGTTGGCCTGATCGGCACCGTTTTGCCGATCATTCCAGGAACGACCACCATTCTCGCCGCGGCGGTCATTTACCGGATGATGCTTGGCGCGGAGAAAAGCATCGGTTGGCGCAGTATTGCGGTTCTTGTTCTGCTTACGCTCGCCACCTATGCGCTCGATTTTCTGGGTGCTTATTTTGGCGCAAAATATTTCGGCGCCACCAAATGGGGAATGTGCGGCGCAATTTTCGGCGCGCTCGCCGGACTCTTCTTCGGAATCATCGGATTGTTTGTCGGCCCGGTGATCGGCGCGCTCGCCGGCGAGTTCATTGCCGGAAAGAGAATGATCGACGCTGGCCGCGCTGGCTGGGGAAGCCTGCTCGGCAATCTCGCCGGCATGATCGGCAAACTCGTGATCGCGCTCGTCATGATCACGATTTTTCTCATGACTGTGCCGCCACCCATTTGAGAACTCGCACAACGGCCGCAAAGGACAAGGTCGCCAACTAATGTTATCGGTGAGAACGGAGGTAATGGCTCGCCAACTGCTCCAAAAACAAAGAATGCGTGGTTTCCTCATCTTTCTGATCGTCGCCGGCCTGGCATATGTCTTTCTGCGCCAGAAGCAGAATGAAACGCCCCCGGCCACAGCCCAGCCCGTTGCAATGCAGTCGGTTGGAGCGAAGCCTACGCTCGCCCCGTTAACGCCGGCGCCGCGAGGTCAGGCGTCAAAATACAATTACATGAAGCGCGCGCTCGACCGCGCCCGTGACGTCACCGAACAATCGCGCGCCCGAACGCAAGAGAGCCAAGACCCATAAGCACCCGTTTTCTCTCGTTCCTGATTGTGCTATGTTATGCGCCGATGGCAGATGATCGCTGGTGAATCGCAGGATTCGCTGGAGGAAAGTCCGAACACCATACGGCAGCATGCCGCGTAAAACACGCGGGCGCCGTGGTCCCGCAGCCGCGGGATCGCGGTGACGGAAAGTGTCACAGAAAAGACACCGCCGGTTCTTTGGCAACAAAGGTCAGGTAAGGGTGAAAAGGCGAGGTAAGAGCTCACCGCTCGCGGAGTAATTCGCGAGGCAGGAAAAACCCCATGCGGTGCAAGACAAAACAGAGGGAGGACAGCCGGTCCGTCGATCCTCGGGTTCGTCGCATCACGGTCCCGCAACCGCGGGATCGGACGTCCCGCCACCGCGGGATGAGATAAATGATCATCGCCCCGCTTCTTTGTTCGCAAAGAGCTGTGGGACAGAATTCGGCTTATCGCCGTCAAATATGAAGGGCGCTTTCGGAAACGAAGCGCCCTTCCCTTTTATTTGTTAATGATTCGTTCCGTCTTTCCATCCGTTTTCATGAGTTCGCGATTTTGATCGACGACACGTTCGGAAATCCCGGCACCTTTTTTAAATCTTCAACTGCACTGTATGGACGATGCTTAATAATGAGTTCGGCGCGTGCTAAACCGATTCCTGGAAGCATTTCTAGTTCGGCTCCAGAAGCCGTGTTGATATTGACGCTAAGAGACGATTTTGTCCCAGGCGTATCCACGTTCTCGTCTCGTGGGGTACATTCGCGAATCGCACTTAGAACCATCAAGACTGCGACAATGCCTGCCACGATTTTGAACCATGGAAAATCCGATGCGTCGTCCCCCGGCGCATATAGTCGCGATCTTGGATGCCCATATGTTACGCAACAGTTAGACGGAAGGTTCGTGATTCATAAGCAATCGTCTAAACATGCAAGCAGATGCGAAACGGTTTCGTCGGTTTCGTCGCCCATGTTGGAGAGGCGGAACGTTTGGCCTTTGAGTTTGCCGTAGCCGGGATCGATGACGAGGTGATGTTTTTCTCGTAGTTTTCGGGCGAGTTTCAGAACGTCGATCCCTCGATTGTTTTTTACGCACGTGAGCGTCTTTGAACGGAAGCCTTCTTCGGCGAAGAAATCGAAGCTGGCGCGGCGGACCCAGTCGTGCACAAGCGCGTTGGTGCGGACATGTCGATCAAAGCGTGCATCGAGTCCTTCCTCGAAAATTTCGTCGAGCTTCGATTGCAGCGCGTGAATGTGCGCGATGCTCGGTGTGCTTTGGGTTATCCATTCGGTTTGTTGCTTTTTGAATTCAAAGAAATCGAAATAGAAACCGCGGTTCGGAATTTTTTCGGCGCGCGCGAAGGCTTTTTCGGAAACTGAAAACAACGAAAAACCGGGCGGGAGGGCGAGCGCTTTTTGCGCGCCGGTCAGCATGACGTCGATGCCGAGCGCGTCCATGTCGATCTTGACCCCGCCACAAGATGAAACGGTATCGACGATGAGAATGACGTCGGGATACTTCGCGAGCGTGCAGCAAATTTCTGGCAACGGATTCATCACGCCGGTTGAGGTCTCGTTGTGAATCAGCGTGACCGCGTCAAACTTTCCGGTCGCGAGCGCAAGATCGACGTCTTTATGATCGATGTGTTTTCCCCACTCGACTTGCCGCGCTTCAGCCTCTTTTCCGCAGCGCTTTGCGACATCGAACCATTTGTCGGAGAACGCTCCGCACATGCAACAGAGCGCGCGTTTGCCGACGAGATTGCGAATTGACGCTTCCATAACGCCCCACGCCGACGAAGTGGAAAGAAAAACCGGCTGCTTCGTTCCAAAGAGTGTTTGCAGTTTCGGATGAATGCCGCGGTAAAGATTTTTAAAGTCTTCGCTGCGATGTCCGATCATCGGGCGCCGAAACGCTTCCCAGGTTTTTTCTGAAACCTCGACCGGGCCGGGAATAAAAAGCTTATTGTGTGGAGTCACGGGATAAATAATCCGCAAATTTCGCAGATGTTCGCAGTTTATTTCTATTTTTTGATGAAGCTGATGTCGCCGCTGCGCTCAACGCGCGCCTTCTTCACCTTCGAGATATCGTCGTCGCGCAAACTTAGGCGCATATCCTCTTCAACATCGTGCGTGGAGATATGGTTGCGGCGCATCGTTCCCAAAATGAAGTCGCCATCTTCAACGATTACTTCTGGCAGACCCTTGATGAGGGAACCGAACCAGTGCGAGTGAAAGGCGATGAAAGCGAGAAGGCGATGCAGCAGCACGAGGACGAGCCCTCCGCCGAGCGTGGCGAAAAACGCGGCGCTGCCGTTGATGGCGCGTGAGAGTACTGATGCCAGAATGACCAGCAACACTGCGTCGAACGCGGTCTTGCGCGAAAGCGATCGTTTATGGCCCACCCGAACCATAATCAGCGTGGCAATAAACACGATCACGCCGCGCAGTGAAATTTGAATAAAAGTCAAATCTCGCGGTTCCGCGCCCAAACCAAGCAATGGCCTGACAAAATTCCAGAATGCATTCATGACTGAAAATTTTATCGCCGGAAAAAAGTTTGGCGAGTGTATGTCGATGCCTGCTCTGCAAAAATTCTATTTCTTGCCACGCCCGGTTTTTGCCTGCAGTTCCTCGATCTTTCTTGAGGCGACCGCTTTCGTTAGCGTCTCGTCAAAGTCCTCGCCGGCCTCGCGGCAAAGTGTTTGCAGATAAGATCGCTGCGGGCCGGTCATGGGTTCTTCGCCGGTAGTCCACTCTTCCGGATCTTTCTCTGGGTTCTGCATCGCGGGCGTTGCTTCGTCGGGAGTCATCAAAATAAACATCGTTGGCGCAGGCGTGACCGGCCTTGCCGCGCTTGCGCGAAAAACCTTCGCGTGGCATAAAACGGCGCTCGCGCGGTTTCGATCGCCGAGTGTAACATCGACATCGAATCATGCCGACGGTCCCGCCTCCTTCCCGAGATGCAGCCCTGGAAACGCGCGTCTTTTGGGAGAAATTTAAAGTTGAGATTGCCGCGGTCCTTTTGCTCGCATTACTCGCGATCGTCGGTTTCGGAGTTTACCGCTTTTATTCCGACCGACGCAATTCAGCTGCCTCGGCTTTGTTAGGCAGCGCCAGGAGCACGGAAGATTATCAACAGGTCATTGCGCGGTATCCGGACACGCCCGCCGGGGCAGACGCGTATCTGTTGCTCGCCCAGACGCAACGTGACGAAAAGAAATTCTCGGATGCCAATGCGACGCTCGAGATTTTCATCGCTAAAAACCCGGACCATGAATTTGTGGCCACCGCGCGAATGGCAATGGCCGCCAATCTCGAGTCGCTGGGAAAGACCGACGAAGCATTAGCAATGTATCAAAAGATCGTCGCCACTTACCCGAAAAATTTCAATGCCCCGTTGGCCCTTTTCTCGCAAGTGCACATCTTAAGGATGAAGAATCAAACCGAGGAGGCGCGCCGTGTCTGTGAGAAAATCCTCACCGATTATCGCGATAGTTTTTGGGCGGGCGAGGCCGCGCGGGAATTGCGTCTACTCAAACCGGCCGGCTCATCCAAACCGGCCGCAGGATCGACAATCCCACCGTATTTGGCTGCGCCAAGCCCAATGCGCGGCCCGCCGATGCCGTCGCCAAGTCCGCGCCGCTAAGATCGATAATTTGGGTGCAGAGGCACGTGTCCTCACGCGGAGATTTCTTAAATTGCGACTGAAGAGAGCCGCCACTACACCCTTGCCGCTGAGGACAGCGGCCACCACAGCTCTAGCGCTTCGAGAACTGGAAACGTTTCCGCGCTCCGGGTTGCCCGGATTTTTTTCGCTCTTTCATGCGCGGATCCCGGCGGAGCAAACCATCCGCTTTCAGCGAACTGCGCAGATTGCCATCGACTTGGAGAAGCGCGCGTGAGATAGCCAGGCGCGCCGCGCCTGCCTGCCCGGCCACGCCGCCGCCAGTTGCGTTGATCGACAAGTCGTAAGCGTTTACCAATTTCGCGGCCTGCAACGGCTGCAACACCGTATTTTGCAGCGGCGCCGTCGGAAAATAATCTTCGAAGCTCCGCCCGTTGATGTCGATCTTGCCGCTGCCCGGCGTCATGCGAATGCGGGCGACTGAGGTCTTGCGGCGGCCAGTGGCAATGAATTTCTGAGTTTGCGCCATAAAAAATTCTCGTTAGGCCAATTCGTTAGGCAAGTTTGACCGCATGGGGTTGCTGCGCGGCGTGCGGATGAGAATCGCCACGATAGACTTTCAATTTGCGATAAACCGCGCGGCCAAGCCGATTGTGCGGAATCATTCCGCGCACCGCCCGCTCGATCAGCAATTCAGGATGACGCGCGCGCCGAGCGCGAACGTTTTCCGATTTGTGACCGCCGACGTATCCAGAGAAACTCATATAGCTTTTCTGATCTTCCTTTTTGCCGGTCAGTCGCACTTTATCGGCATTGATCACGACGACAAAATCACCGGTGTCGACATGCGGCGTGAAAATCGTTTTTTCTTTTCCCCGCAGCAGCTTTGCCGCCTTCACCGCGACGCGGCCCAACACCTGGTCCTTCGCGTCAATGACCCACCACTTGCGGGTGACTTCGCAGGCTTTGGCGGAAAAGGTTTTCATCGCGGCGGAAAAGGCACGGAAATTACGGGACGCGGCGGTGAGTGTCAAATTCTTGATCGACCATCACCTTCGGTCTCGACAAACGGTCCAGCGACCGCTTCCAAGAATCGATTGCGTCCGACGAAATTTTTGGGGCGAAAGCGGGAGCGGCGAAGTTAGTCTTCGTGGTGCTCACCCATCTGTCCCTTCGGCACTTTGTCGAGGATCGGCTGGATCGACGGATCGGCTTTGAGCAACGCAGCGTGCATTGCGTCGTGAAATTCTTTCGCGACCTGGCGCATCTTTTCCTTCGCAGCTTGCACCGCCGGATCCTGCATCGCCGTCTGACGTGCGGCCTTCAACTTTGTGCGCTCATCGGGCGAGAGATTTGCGAAGCGGTCTTCTTGATGTTGTCGCTGGCCTTTGCCCGGTTCCTCTGGATTCTGAGTGAAAGCGACTGGGGCGATTTGCAACGCGGCCGCGAAAAATCGAGATCGTAACCAGCATTTTCATTCTCATAATGTGAAAATAACCATGGATCGGTGCCAGTAAAGGCGCGCTGCAAAAATGGCTGCTGGTTATTTTGAGTTCGCGAGTTTAATTCCTTCTCGCTATGCCGAACGCAGCCGCCAGCAAAACCGCCATTACGCCGCGGCGCGATGAAGATTTTGCCGAGTGGTATCAACAGGTCATTCGAGCGGCCGAGCTAGCCGAGCCGTCGGATGTGCGCGGTTGCATGGTCATTCGTCCGTGGGGCTACGGCATTTGGGAAAACATGCAGCGCCAGCTCGACGCGATGTTTCGCGCCACCGGCCACCGTAATGCCTACTTTCCACTTTTCATTCCCTTAAGTTATTTCGCGAAGGAAGCCGAACACGTGGAAGGCTTTGCCAAGGAATGCGCCGTTGTCACCCACAGCCGGTTGGAAGTCGATGCCGATGGAAAAATGAAACCATCGAGCCCGCTCGCCGAACCGCTGGTGGTCAGGCCAACCAGTGAGACGATCATTGGCGCGAGTTACGCGAAGTGGGTGCAATCGTATCGCGATCTTCCGATTTTGATCAATCAGTGGGCCAATGTCGTTCGATGGGAGATGCGGCCCCGTTTATTTTTGCGCACAACCGAATTTCTGTGGCAGGAAGGTCACACCGTTCACGAAAGCGAAGCCGAAGCGCGCGCGGAAACCCTGCGAATGCTCGACGTTTACGAAACGTTCGTGCGCGACCATCTCGCCATTCCCGTTTTTAGCGGCGAAAAATCGGAGAGCGAACGTTTTCCCGGCGCGGTGCGAACATTGTCGATCGAAGCGATGGTGCAGGACCGGCGGGCCATTCAGGCGGGCACGTCGCATTTTCTTGGCCAAAATTTCTCGCGCACAAGCGGGATTCAATTCCAGAATCGAGAAGGCAAACAGGAGTTTGGCTGGACCACGAGCTGGGGCATGAGCACCCGGCTGGTCGGCACGCTGGTCATGGCGCACGGCGATGATGACGGAGTGGTTCTGCCGCCGCGCATCGCGCCGACGCAGATTGTGATTCTGCCGATCACGCCGAAGGAAGAAACGCGCGCGAAAGTTCTTGAAGCGTGCGACCAGCTCGCGCGGAAATTGCGCGCGAGTTGCTATGTCGATCTACCGATCGAAGTTGAAGTGGATCGGCGCGATTTGGGTGGCGGCGTGAAAAATTGGGAATGGATCAAGAAAGGTGTGCCGGTGCGGATTGAGATCGGGCCGCGCGATCTCGAAAAAGATTCCGTGACAATGAGTCGACGCGATCAGTCGGTGAAAGCGAAGGAGTTTATGGCGATGGAGGAGTTTGTTCAGCGCGCGTCCGACGTTCTCATGTCGATCCAAGAAAATCTTTACGAGCGCGCGAAGAAGTTTCGCGACGACAACACGCGCAAAATCGACAATAAGAAAGATTTTTACGATTTTTTTACGCCGAAAAATTCCGCCAAACCGGAAATCCACGGCGGTTTCGCGCTCGCCGATTGGAGCGGCTCACGCGAAATCGAAGAAGAAATCAAGAACGACCTCAAAGTCACCGTCCGCTGCATTCCGCTTGGCGATTGCGCCCAAGCCGGCCGGTGCATTTTCACCGGCGAACCGAGCTCGCGCCGGGTCATTTGGGCGAAAGCGTACTAATGCGAGGCTCGCATTTTCGTTTGGTTGACGCTTTTAGAACCGCTCGTTTATTGCGGCTGTGCCAATGAAATTGAAGCTTTATAGCCGGGAATGGTGCTCGTGGTGCATTGACGCCAAGGATTATCTGAGCGAGCGCGGCTATAAGTTCATCGAGATTGACGTTGGGCAAGATCGACAAGCATATCAGGAAATGAAGGAGCTCTCCGATCAAACGTATGTCCCGACGTTCGTCGCGGGTGACAAGGTTCTGGCGAATTTCGATACCGATCAGCTCCAAAGATTTTTGCGCGAGCACCAAATTCATCCGTAATGCTTTTTGGACTTTTCCTCACGCTCGGGATCGCTGTGCTCAGCGTTGCCCTCCGCAGTTACCAAAGCTCCTTTTCGCAAAAATCCGGCGCGCTCGGCATTTTGACCTCATCCTATCTGGCGATTTATTTTATTACCGGCAGCCACATCCTCGGCGCGGTCGCGGCCGTGAGCTGGCTCTTTCTGCCCTGGCTGGAAATTCTCACCCGCATTCGCACTTTGCGTTTACCGAGGGAAAAACGGCTCCGGCCGAAAAGCCCGCCCTCCTCGGACATTTTCCCCACGCTCAATGAAATCACGCGCGAGATTGAGAGCGAGGGATTCGTCCACGTGAACGATGCCGGCTGGGACTGGGAGGATTACCGTCAATTTTTTCGTTTGTTTTACAAGGACGACGATCGCGCCCAGGCCACGATCTGCCTGAACGAGCAGCATGATCTCTCGTTTTATTATCTGCGAATTTCGTCGCGCGCGGAAGGTGGCACGATTTGGACGACTTGGAATTATCCGCTCTCCTACGGCCTGAAACTCACTCCGCAATTCCGCATCAATCGTCAGCGTCCCGATCAATCGTTCTGGCAGCTTTACCAAAGCCATCGCGAATTTCTTCGCCGCAATCGGGTGGATGTTGGAACCATCGACGTCCTGGATGAGGAGCGCATCCAGACCGAGATGGAAAACGATCTGCGCGATCAAATCGCGCACAACATCGACAAGGGCGTGCTCAAGCAGACGGCGGCGGGGGATGTAAAATATTCCTGGCGCGGCATGATTTATCTTTGGTGCCAGTTCCTGCTCGATCTGGTGCGGTTGTAGCGGTGTAGAGGCGCGTGTCCTCACGCGCAGACTAAAATTGCGGCTGAGGACAGCCGCCGCTACACCATGTCGATCTTGCGCGCACAATCGCGCTTACACTTTCATGATCTCAGCTTCTTTGTGCTTGAGATGATCATCGACCGATTTGACGAAACGATCGGTCAATTTTTGGATTTCATTTTCTAAATCGTGTGATTCGTCTTCGCTCAATCCCCCAGCGGTTTTGAGTTTCTTGGCCTCATCGAGCGCTGTGCGGCGATTCACGCGCACGCGCACACGCGCTTCCTCGGCCATTTTGCCTAACGAGCGCACGAGATCTTTGCGCCTTTCTTCGGAAAGTTCCGGAATTGGCAGCCGGATAATTTTTCCATCGACATTCGGCGTGATGCCGATCTTCGATTCCTTGAGCGCGCGCTCGATGTCCTGCACCGTGCCGGCATCGAACGGCTGCACCACGAGCAAGCGCGGCTCGGGCGTAGTGATCAACGCGAGCTGTTTCAACTTCATGGCCGATCCGTATGCCTGGACATCGACGTTCTCGACCAGACCAGGCGAGGCCTTGCCCGTGCGCACGGCGGCAAATTCGTGCACCATGTAATCGACGCTTTTTTCCATCGCCATTTCAGCTTCCAGAAGAATGTCGTCTCTGCTCATGGCGGCTAGATTTTCACTTCGGCTCAAACTCATTGCAAACCAGCGTGCCGACTTTTCGGCCGAGCACGGCGTCACGGATATTGCTCGGCTTGTTCATGTCGAACACCAGAATGGGAATTTTGTTGTCCATGCAGAGGCTGAAGGCCGTGGAATCCATGATTTGCAGCCGTTTTGCAAGCGCTTCGGCGAAAGTGATGTGCTCGTAGAGTTGGGCGTTTGGATCGGTATTCGGATCGCGATCGTAAACGCCGTCCACTTTCGTCGCTTTCAGGATGACATCGGCGCGAATCTCACTCGCGCGGAGCGCCGCGGTCGTGTCCGTCGAAAAATAAGGGTTGCCGGTGCCGGCCGCGAAAATAACCACGCGGCCAAGTTCGAGATGGCGAATGGCACGGCCCAGGATAAACGGCTCGGCCACATTTTTCATTTCAATCGCGGTCTGCACGCGTGCCGCCACGCCCATCTGAGCGAGCGTGCTCCGCAACGCCAACGCGTTGATAACGGTCGCGAGCATGCCCATGTAATCCGCCGTCGTGCGGTCCATGCCGCGATGGGATGCGGCCAGACCGCGCCAGATGTTACCACCGCCGATGACGACCGACGTTTGCACGCCGAGATCGTGCACCTCTTTGATCCGCGCCGCGATTTCGCGAACAACGGGCGGGGAAATATTCTCTCGAGCGCCGCGCTCTTGCAGCGCTTCGCCGCTCAACTTGAGTACGATGCGTTTATAAGCGGGCGCTTCCGTTTTCATGGCGCATAATGATCAAACAGAACGCCGCGAAGTTTGGAAAGGAAAATGACACGCGCAACGCGCTTGTCGTCCCGAGCGAAAGCCTGCCCTGAGCGATAGTCGAACGGGTCGAGGGATCTCGCAACTACTCGGTGAGTATGCGCACTCCCCCGGAGATTCCACGCCTAAGTTCCGGCGCACTCATGCGCCGCTTTCCTTCGAGTTGCACGTCGCCTAACGACAACGCGCTTTCTCCGGCGGCGACAATCAACTCCCTCTCGCTGCGCAGAATTTCTCCAGGCGCGCCGCTAAGACCGACAATCTCGGCCGAAAATATCTTCAAATTGCGCGGCTCATTTAATTTGGCGGTGATTTTTGTGAACGCACCCGGCCACGGATTAAATGCGCGGATTTTCAGCGCGATCACTGCTGCCGGTTCCGACCAATCGATTCTACCATCTTCCCGAGTCAATTTTGGCGCGGAAGTGGCGAGCGCGTTGTCTTGCGGCGCGCGCGGCACATTTCCGCTGGAGAGCATTCGCAACGATTCGAGCAATGCGACGGGCGCAATTTGACCCAGCCGATCGTGCAGCGAGCCGCCGGTCTCGTTAGGTGCGATGTCGATCTTGCGCTGCAACAAGAGATCGCCGGTATCGAGTCCCTCATCCATGTACATGATCGTGATTCCAGTCTCGTGATCGCCGGCGGCAATCGCGGCCTGGATCGGCGCCGCGCCGCGCCAGCGCGGAAGCAGCGATGCGTGCAAATTCAAACAAGCAATCTTGGGAATTTCGAGAACGGCGCGGGGCAAAATTTGTCCGTAAGCGATGACGACAATCACGTCCGGTTGCAACGCGCGAATTTGCTCAATCGCTTGTCGATCTTTGATGCGCGTCGGTTGCAGGATCGACATCTTCATTTGAGCGCCCGCCTTTTTGATTGGCGACGCTTCGATACGCTGATCCCGCCCAACGGGTTTGTCCGGTTGCGTGACGACTGCAACGATTTCGTGCTCGGATTTTTGCAGCGCTTGCAGTGTCGGCGCGCCGATTTCGCCCGTGCCGATAAAGATGATGCGCATGCCGAATTACGGCATCAGTTGATGAGCGCGCGGCGCGCGACGCCGGCTTTGTCCAGCCATCGCTTGCGCCATTAATTTTTCGCCCTCTGTGACTTCACGCTGGCCGACCGAAGACGAGCAGCCGGTGCAGAGGTAATCGAAGATCTCTTTGCCCGGCAGAACTAAAAGCAGCCGCTCGCGCACCGGCATCGAGGCTTTGCACTTTTCGCAGTAGAGACTTGAGGCGGTGAAATTTTCAAACTGCGGCTGACTCATGATGGCCATCCACGCCATTCACGCTGGCGAGGATATCGAACAAAACTTTTGACGGCGCTTGCATTGCGTCAACCACCGTGACGCGATCCTCCGGATAATAATCGAGGACCGGTTTCGATTCCGATTCGTAAATGTCGAGGCGTCGTTGAATGACCTGCTCGTTGGCGTCGTCGAGGCGGTTGTCTTTGAGGGCGCGCTTTTTCAATCGCGTAAACAGCGTCTCGCGGTTCGGACAGGAGAGATGAAACACTTTTTCGACTGAGATCATTTGCTCCATGATCTTCGCTTGGTTCACATTTCGCGGAATACCATCGAGCACGAGCGTGTCGATGTCCGGTTTGAATTTATGGGCGTCGACCGCGGCATCGATCGCAACTTTCCAAAGTTGAACGGTGACGTCGTCGGGCACGAGCTGGCCCTTGCCCGAATATTCC
>CATPAW010000114.1 GCA_955652255.1 uncultured Chthoniobacterales bacterium
GGCAATGAGCGAAAAAATTAAGACCGATTTGCGCTGCCGACAAGTTAGCCTAATTCCGTTCGCGGCGCGATTTACGCGGCTGGAGTTTTCGCGCCGAGCAGGATCTCAGCGCCTTCTCGGGCCGCTTCGACTTCCAAGGGCTTCCCACTCTTTGCCACCAACGCACGTGCGTGTTCCACCATTTTATCGATCATCTCGTCGTCATGATTCGGATCATGATGGAAAAGCAGGAGCTTGCGAACGTCCGCATCAAGCGCCAGTGCAACTACACTACTGAGGGAGCTATGGCCCCAACCGATATGCTTCGTGTACTCCTCGTCCGTATATTGTGTATCCAGGATCGCCAGGTCGCTGCCTTGAATAAACTCGACCATCTTTGTGCGCTCGGCTGTGGCAAAATCGCGTGCTTCGTCCTCGCTGATTCCATCCCGCGAAGCCAATTGCAGCTTGAGCTGGTCGTACGGTTCATTGTCCGGAAAGTAGGCGATCGATCCCGAGCTTGTAAAAAGACGGTAACCCGCGCAAATGCCCGGATGATTAGCGAACTTGGAGCGCACCTCGACGTTTCCGATTTGAAACTCCATCTCCTTCAGTTCCTCAATTGCCAGGTGACTCGGGAGTTCGCGTAAGCTCACCGGGAAAAACGGGGTCTCCATTTGGCTGGCCAGGATCTTGGCCAAACCAGCGCGAGCTCCTTCATAACCCAAAACGCGGATGAGATTTTTCTGATTGTACGCTGGAGAAAAAAAAGGCAGGCCCTGAATATGGTCCCAGTGAGTGTGTGAGATCAAAAGAGTCAGCTTCATCGAACGAGGTCCAAAGTCTTTGTCCAAAGCGAGACCGAGCAGGCGAATGCCGCTGCCGGCATCGAGAATGATGATCTCGCCATCGGCGCGCACCTCCACGCAGCTAGTGTTTCCGCCATAACGGACTGTGCTCTTTCCCGGGACCGGAATTGAACCGCGAACGCCCCACAGTCTTATTCGCGCAGGGGTCGACTCACCTTCGGCCGGCGATTTTGGTTTAAGGCGACGCGGGATCTCGGGTAGAAGTCGGTCGATCGTGCTGGAGAGCAGTTCCCAGGTAATCGGCTTTAGCAGATATTCGTCGGCGCCGGCTTGGAGCGCGCTTGTTCGATCGACTCCATAATCGCGGCCCGAGACGACGATGATCTTTGTTGGTTGCAGCTGCTCCCGGATGGTGCGGCAAACCTGAAAGCCATTCGATTTTGGCATCAACAAATCGCACAGGATAAGCTCCGGCCGATTTCGCAACGCCAGCTCGACCCCGGCGTCACCGTCATTCGCTTCCAGGACCTTCCAATCTTCGCGTATGAAAAGACCTGCGATTGCGCGGCGGCTTTCAGCGTCGTCTTCGATGATTAAGACGCGAGGCATGGGTGCAGGCTGATTGGCGCCTTCATTTAAAGCAAGCTCGAACCAAAGGCGCCAGGCCCTTTTTTCCAGCGCAATTCCGGATGCAGATTGATCTCATCGGGACGCACATCGAAACCAACCGAGCGCAGTAAATAAGAAACTCCTTCGCGGCTTTCCATCGTTTCCTTCAGGCTGCGCGCGAACAGCTCAATGTATTCCTTGTAAGATTCCAGTGCCAGCTTGCCTTCGGCGAAATGTTCCGCGAGCGCGTCGTCGTGATAATCGATCAGATCGATCAGCGCGCGCCGCAGATCGAGCCGCAATTTCGGATCGACCACGACCTTAAATGGCGTCGCGGCCGGGTCGGCCTTGGCGAGACTTTGCTTTCTCGCGCCGGTTTGCTCGGTTGCGACGATCTGGAAATCACGATTCTCCGCCATGTCGATCTTATAACAGATGAAGCTAACCTTTTCCCGCTAAATTTTTATGGTAGGGACGGCGCGCCGCGCCAGACATCGCAGCGCGATGTCCCTACCTAAAAGAAAATCGGAATGATCAGGATCGCAACGATATTTGCCACCTTGATCATCGGATTGATCGCGGGACCGGCGGTGTCCTTGTACGGGTCGCCCACCGTGTCGCCGGTCACTGCGGCGGCGTGTGCGAAGGAACCTTTACCGCCAAGATTTCCTTCCTCGATAAATTTTTTCGCGTTGTCCCAGGCGCCGCCGCCGGACGTCATGGCGATCGCGACAAATAATCCGGTCACGATCGTGCCGACGAGCAGGCCGCCGAGCACGACCGGGCCGAGCTGTGGGATGATCGCAACCGCGACGACAAAAACCAACGGCAACAGCGCCGGAATGATCATCTCGCGCAGCGCCGCTTTCGTCACGATGTCAACACAAGTGCCGTAATCGGGCGTGTCTTGCCCGGTCAAAATTCCCGGCTTTGCCTGCAATTGGCGGCGCACTTCAATCACGACCGCGCCCGCCGCTTTTCCCACTGCATCCATGCTAAAAGCTGTGAAAATAAACGGCAGCAATCCGCCGATGAAGAGCCCGATAATCACCTTCGGTTCCGTGAGCGAGAATTGAAACGTAAACACGTCGCCGCGCGCGGTCACGTGATCGCGCAGTTCTTCGACGTACGATCCAAACAAAACCAGCGCCGCCAACCCGGCCGAAGCGATCGCGTAGCCTTTCGTCACCGCTTTCATCGTGTTGCCGACCGCATCCAGCTCGTCGGTGACCGCGCGAATTTCTTTCGGCAGGTTGCTCATCACCGCGATGCCGCCCGCGTTGTCCGTGATCGGACCGAATGAATCGAGCGAGATGATGATCCCGGCCATGGATAACATCGACATCACTGCGATGGCGATTCCATAGAGCCCGGCGAAATGAAAGCTAAGCAGAATGGCGATGCCGATGAATCCGACTGGCAACGCCGTCGCATGTTGCCCGACCGCGAGTCCAGCGATGATGTTTGTGGCGTGGCCGGTTTCGGATGCGCGCGCAATTTTCTGAACCGGCCGATAGCGCATCGAAGTGTAGTAGTTTGTGATCACCACCACGACCGCGGTCATGACCAGCCCAATCACCGAGGCGAAGTAAAGCTGAGTGGGCGTTCGCAACAGTCCACCGACTGTGAGTCCGTTTGGAAATAGACGGTGCGTCGCCGGCCAAAACAAAATGGCGGAGACCAGTGCGCTTGCTCCCACCGCGCCCATCAGCATGCTGGCCGGTTTGCCGTTGGCGACGTTGACAAACAGAACTCCCAGGATCGCGCCTAGCACGGAAATGCCGCCGAGCACAAACGGATAAATGATCGCGGCAGGCTCGGCCGCGAGCGTGAGCGCGCCCACCAAGATCGCGCCGATCAGGCTGACCGCGTAGGTTTCAAAAACATCCGCCGCCATGCCCGCGCAATCGCCCACGTTATCGCCCACGTTGTCCGCGATCGTTGCCGGATTGCGCGGATCGTCTTCCTCGAGGCCCTTCTCGATCTTCCCCACTAGGTCGGCGCCGACATCCGCCGCCTTCGTATAAATGCCGCCGCCGAGTCGCGCGAACACGCTGATCAAACTCGCGCCCAACGCCAATCCAACCAGGCTCCGTACCGCCATGTCATGCCCGACCATCTTTCCCGCGATTGTGTAAAAGATCGAGACCGCGAGCAACGCAAGACCAACCACCAGCAAGCCGGTCACCGCCCCGCCATTGAACGCGATGCGCAATGCCGCCGTGCGCGACTGGCTCGCCGCTTGCGTCGTGCGCACATTTGCGATCACGGCGATGCGCATGCCGATGAAACCGGCCGCGAGCGAGCAGAACGCGCCGATTACAAACCCAATCGCCGTCGGATGATCTTTGAAGACGAAGAGGAGAATGAAAATGACAACCGCGATTGCGCTGATCGTGACGACCTGGCGGTTCAGGTATGCTTTCGCGCCCTCCTGCACGGCCGCCGAAATTTGCTGCATGCGCTCATTGCCGGCCGATTTTCGAATGACTGCCGTGATTAGGAAAAATGCGAAGGCCAGTCCGATGGCCGCGCACAACATCGACAAGTGCACGCCGGAATCGAGAAGAGAGAAGGCAAGAAGTATCGTGATCATTGCGCAATAAAGCGCACGACTTTATGAAGAATTGGCCCGCTGGCAAAGGCTAACTTCGCAACGCGGCCAAAGCGCGATTGTCGATCTTGTCGTCGAAGCTGGCGATTCTTTTAGCGCTCGCCGGCCATCCGAAACTCGCCTCGCAAAAAGCGCTCCTAAGCTGCCGATTATTCCGCGAACGAGGCCGGCAATAAGTCATAATTCGAAAAATGTTTTCAGCCGCCGTAAAAAGGTGGCGCGATATTCGTTTTCCTTGGCCGCTTGATCGGCGGGCAGCGCCGCGTCTTTGACGATTCCTTCGGTTTCCATTTTTCGCCGGGCGAGAATCTCGCTCAGTTGCCGCAGGCAATCGGGTGATTCGCGGACGATTTGCGCCATCACGTCTTTGCTGATCTCCATGACGTAGCAATCGCCCTCGGCCCGCACGGTTGCGCTGCGTTTCTCGCCGGTCAGCAACGACATCTCACCGAAGCAATCGCCCGAGCTCAGAGTGGCCACCGGAATGACCTTACCATTTTTCGAGACCGAAACTTGCGCCGCGCCGCGCATGAGAACAAACATGGAATCGCCTTCGGCGCCTTCCTCGATCACGCGCTCGCCGCGGCCGAAATGATTGAGGTCGGATTGTTCGACGAGATTGTAGATCTGCGCAGCGGAAAGACATTGGAAGAGCGGTTCGCCACGCAAAATCGCGTGCGCTTCCTGATGATCTTTGTCGCCGGCCGGCAGCTTGCGGCGCTCCAGTTGGAGGGTGCGAATGGGAAAGGGGATGGTGATGCGCTGGCGTTTGAGTTCGTACCAAACATTCGTGCGCACGGCGTCGTTGATCTCGTTGATCCGGGCGTGATTGCCCATGTAGAATTTGATCTCGTAGGTGACGGCGTGATCGGCGAAATCGACCAGGAAAACTTTGACCGGCGGGTTGGCCAGGACGCCATTGGCGGTGGAGGCGGCCCGCGCGAGAGCATCTTTCACGCGATTAGGCGGCACGTTGTAATCCACACCCACGCGGATGCGCATCGCATGCACTTCGGTCGGGTAATGGAGATTGACGATGGTGGTGCGAACGATCTCGTTGTTGGGGATGTCGAGATAGATGTTGTCGTTGGTGCAGAGCCGGGTGGAACGAAAGTTGATCTCCATCACTTCAGCGAAGCGGTCGCCAACTTGTAACCAATCGCCGACCTTATAAGGCCGGTTAATCTGGATCGACATACCGGCGATGATCCCGCCGAAAAGGTTCTGCCCGGCAAATCCAAGGATGATGGCGGCAATCCCGGAGCCGGCGAGCACACCTTTCAATTCGCGTTCGGCGTGGTAACCGACGCTCAGGACAAATAAGAGCGCGATCAGGAAAATAACGAGCGCGACGACTTCGCGCAGGAAATGGGGGATTGTGATCTGTCTGCGCCTTTCAAAATACAAATCGAAGATATAGCGATTGACCAGCGCAAAGACGAAAGCGGTGCTCAACAGAGTGGCGGCGGCACCGAGGTGATTGCGCCAGGTCGTGTGCACGCCATAAGCGGCGAGCGCGGTGTAGAACGCGAGCGTCAGGCAGAAAAGTTGATAGAGAATTCCAAGTCGGACGCCGGCGCGGCGTTTCAGGATCCGGCCGATGGTGAGCGCGGCAAAAAATGTGCCAATGAAAACGACGACCGTGATGGCCGTTCTTTGCGTTTCGAGCAAGCTGGTGAACATCGGCGTGACGCGGTGAGTTTAGCAAGAGGGCGGCGTAGCGACAAGCGTTCTAACTGCCGCTGGTCCTCAGCGGCAGATTTTCTCAGACCCC
>CATPAW010000115.1 GCA_955652255.1 uncultured Chthoniobacterales bacterium
AGCACTTTCGCCCGCGCGGTGGCCACCTTGAACGCCACCGGGAACTAACACTTTAGCATCGGGCCACATGATGGAACGGAGGATGAGCCGCTCGCCGGCCGCTTCTTCGAGACGCGCTTGCGCCTGCGCGATCGCAGGATTTTTTTCCAGCGTGGTTTGCAGAAGTTTTTCCAGCGTTACCCCTTGCGCGCCGGACAAGATCGACAACAAGGAAGCGCCACCGAGCGCGAAAGCAAAGCGTATTGATTTCATCGCCGGGTCAACTTCGCCGGTGGCCTGGCCACACCAACAACTTCTGCTTCATTGCGATCTTCGCCGGCCGCGTTGCGAAGTTTTGGATTGAAATCGAGTGCTTCCGGGCGGCTGGCGCACGCGCGCGCGAGGCGCGCCAGTGCCACGTTGTGCAAATAAATTGCGCTTAGACGCGTGGTCCGGGTCCGCGTTACATCGGAGGATGCTTGGAGGATGTCGAGTTGTGTTCCTAATCCGGCCGCGAGGTTGGTCTTGGCAATCTCGAGCGACTCGTCGGCGGTCTGCACATTTTTAGTTTCGGATTCGAGCACGCGTTCCGCTTGCTCGAGATCGAAAAATGCGCCGCGGACTTCAGAAGCAACCGCGCGCCGCGCCGCTTCGAGCGCTTGAACGGCGGCTTCGCGCCGGGCGCGCGTCGCCTGCAGTCGTCCCTTGGTCGCAAACCCGTCGAAGATGTGCCAGGTCGCGTTTATTCCCACCAAATACCCATGATTAAATTCGTGACCGACCTGCGGGTCCCGCTCGTTGTAAATTTCGTAGGCGGAAAAAAATCCCACCCGCGGGCGAAGTTCGCTTTGGTCCAGCGTGTATTGTCGATCTTCGATCTCGATGTCTTTCTGACGCGCTTTAAGTTCGGGACGGCTGACATCGGCTCGAACCAGGCACTCGTTCAGGTCGAAATGGCGCGGGTGATATTGCAATTGTCCCGAGATTTCAAAGGGCGCTTGCTCAGAATCGGGCGGAAAGTCGATCCCGAAAAGTTCTCCGAGTCGCAGGTAGGAATTTTTTAACTGGGTCTGCGCGTTGATCAACTCCGGTCGTTCGTTGGCCAGCGCAACGTCGGCGTGCTGAACGTTCAATTTGCCGACGATGCCCGCGTTCAACCTCTCCTGCTGCGTTTTGAGTTCCTCTTCCAAGACGCGCACGGAATCTTCGCGCACGCGAATCTTCGCGCGATTTAAAAGGAGTTCGTTAAAACCGATGCGCACATCCATCGCTACACGGTTGGTGATTTCCTGGAACTCGTATTCCTGCTTGTCGATGTTCAAGCGGGCGATCGCGACCTGGCTGGTGACGGCGCCGCCAGTATAAAGGTTCTGTACCACCCGCAGCGAGGCATTGTAATCTTCATCTCGAAGGCGTGTTTCTGACTGGTGCTCTCGTTTATCGACCAGACCCGTCGATACCACCGAGGGAAGAAAGCCGGAGCGCGCTTCAACCAGACCACCACGCGCTGCCTCGATTTTCTTGCGTGCGATGGCAAT
Source organism: uncultured Chthoniobacterales bacterium (assembly GCA_955652255.1). Classification (GTDB taxonomy): domain Bacteria; phylum Verrucomicrobiota; class Verrucomicrobiia; order Chthoniobacterales; family UBA10450; genus UBA10450. The sequence goes on from CATPAW010000115.1 coordinate 1,518, forward strand.
CTCGGGATTTTGAGCCTGGGCAAGCGCGACCGCTTCTTCGATGCTATAATCGGGGGTCGCCGCCCGCAATGGAGCGGGTAAAGCAAATATGATTAAGAGCGCGACGGCTCGAAGCACCAAACGCATTTCGTTTATCTCTCCGCCAAGGCTTTCTTTTTCAACAAAAATCCCTCTCGGCTTTCTCGTTATATCCGTTCTTGCAAGCGAGCACGAGTGTGGAAAATTCCTTCAATTGTCTGAGCAGCAGCCGCTCCGGGGCGGACGATAGCCCGTTTTTATGGAAACGGGCTAACTTGCATCTTGCCCCAGCCAATGGGCTGCGCATAGCTTACAACTTCGCGCATGAGAAAAATTAGAATTGCTATCGTCGGGGTGGGGAACTGCGCCAGCTCTCTCATCCAAGGAATAAACTTTTATCACGGTTCCTCCGCTAATGGCGCCGGGGTGGGACTAATGCACCGGCAAATTGGCTCTTATCGGCCGGGCGACATCGAAGTCGTGGTCGCATTCGACATTGATCGGCGCAAGGTCGGCCTTGATGTTAGCAAAGCGATATTCTCGCCGCCCAATTGCACGAAAGTTTTCTGCGACAAGATCAACCTCACCGGCGCAATCGTGAAAATGGGCTGCGTTTTCGACAGCTATGCCCCCCACATGCGCGAACAGGATCCGTTGCGAACTTTTCTGCCGCTGGAGAAGGAATCGACCCGCGAACAGATCATTGCTGAGCTGAAAGATTCCTGCGCGGAGATTATGGTGAATTATCTGCCGGTCGGCTCCGAGGAAGCCACGCGCTTCTACGCCGGTTGCGCGCTCGAAGCCGGCATCGCGTTTGTCAATAACATTCCGGTTTTCATCGCGAGCGATCCCGTTTGGGCCAAGCGTTTTGCCGACAAAAATTTGCCGGTCATCGGCGACGATATCAAAGCGCAAATGGGCGCGACTGTTTTGCATCGCACGATTGTCGATCTTTTCCGCAAGCGCGGCGTGAAAGTAGAGCGGACTTACCAATTGAATACCGGGGGCAACACCGATTTTCTGAACATGCTCAATCGGAGCCGGCTCGCCTCGAAAAAAACCTCGAAGACCGAAGCCGTGCAATCGGTCATGAAGGAACGGCTGGCCGACGAAAATATTCACATCGGCCCGAGCGATTATGTGCCGTGGCAGCTCGACAACAAGATCTGCTTCATCCGTGTCGAAGGCCGGCTCTTCGGCGATGTGCCGATGGAACTCGATCTCAAACTCTCAGTCGAAGACTCACCGAATTCCGCTGGCATCGTGATTGACGCGATCCGCTGCTGTAAACTCGCGCTCGATCGCGGCATCGGCGGCGTGCTCCACTCCGCCTCCGCTTACTTTTCCAAACACCCGCCAGTGCAGATGACCGATGATGAGGCGCATCGCTGCGTCGAACAATTCATCCGCGGCGAGCGTGATTGCTGAGCGCGGCGAATTCCAATTGCACGGGCGCTTCTTTTCGATCGAGCGCGGCGGCAGCGGTCAATTGCTCGGGCGGCAGTGTTCTTAATCGCTCCCATTCCGGGGCGAGCTCTTCCGGCTCGTAGAGAATAAATGCCGCGCTCGGTGTTGAATAAATAGCAGCTTCAACCTCCATACCGGTCATTTCGCTTACCGCTTTCCAATAAGCGGCGATCTGCGGCCGGTATTGCGTGCGCAACATGTCGATCTTGTTCAGCGGCACACGATTCGTCTTCCAGTCGAGAATCAGCCACTTCCGCGCAGCGGGATCGAAAAACGCAAGATCGACAATTCCTTCCAGGCAGGTGTTGTTGTCTAATCGCCAATAAAACGGCATCTCCGGATGCACGAAAAATTGCCTGGCGATGAAACCGCTGCGAAAATCCGATGCGCTTGAAACATGATCGCGCAAGAGTCGCCATTCTCGCGTGGACCGCGCCATGTCCGGAGACAGCGCCCGATTTGCCTCAAAAATCTTGTCCCACAAATTCGCATCCGCGTTCCATGGAATGCGTTGAATGAAATCATGCCACCAAAGGCCGTAACGCGTGGCCGGATTGACCACCCCCGGCGATCTTAGCGCTTCGCTCGCTCCAGTCCAGACGTCGCTTCTGCTCCGAGCAGGTTCTTCCTCGATCGACAATCCGCTTGGATTCAATGTGCGAATAAAATTTGCGGCGTATTTTTGGACGCTTTCGAGCGAAACCGGCGGAGACAACACGGGCTCTGTAATCTTCTCCATGTCGATCTTGGCGCTGGATTCTTTCTGGCTGGTGGCCGTCGCGGCACATTCGTGCGCCGCAGTTGAGAGAGCGGCGAAGGTCTCTTCGTTGCAATCGCTCGTGTCGCAGCGGAGCCATTTGATCTGCGAATCCGCCGGCATCTCGCCCCGTGCATTGAGAAAAAACGCGCGGTCGAAAGCGAGGACGAGTGTATGTTTCGCCCGCGTCAGAGCAACGTAGAGCAATCGTTCCATTTCCTGCCGATCGGAATCTTTGATCTCCGATTGCAACTCTGGGGAGACGTCGGTTTTATCAAATGCGATTTGCGGCAGAGTTTCCTCAATACTTTTTATCGCGCGCGGATATCGCGATGAACCGGTGCGGACCCAGCGCGACAAAAAAGGAACGATCACCGCCTGCCACTCCAAACCTTTCGCCTTATGTGCGGTGATTAATTGGACCGCTTCTTCGGATGATGGACGTACTTCGCGCGTTGCATCAAAATTAACGCGCAGATCTTCGGCGAAATCGGCCAGAGTCATGCCACTGGCTTCGGCTGCCGCCGCGACGGCGAGCAACGCGTCCAATTCAGCAGCCGGCTCATCAAAGTCTTCGCTCGGGAGCGAACGCAAGCGATCGCGGAGTCGCGTTGCACGAACAATTTCGCGCACAGCGGTAAAAAGAGGCTGTCGCGCGATGGCCCCGCGAGTGCGCAGAAGAAGATTCAGCGTTTCGACCACGTCGCCACCACCAGGCATGCCCTCGGCAATTTGAAATCGCGTGCCTTCCCCCTGCGCGAACCGCGCCAGTGCGTCATCGGAAATCCCAAAGACGTCGCGCAAGACGCCGACGATTTCGTAGCCGGCGCGCGGATCGGTCATGATGGTCAGTAACGCGGTCAACCACGCGTATGCAGGACTTTCACCGTTGCGATCGCTTTCCGATTGGATATGCCCGCGAAGATCGACAGCGCGCAACGCGTCGCGAAGCACGGGTAACCAGGCTTTGCGCGGAGAAAGAATCGCGACTTGCCGCCATGAATCTGCCCGCAGTTTTTTTAAGCCGCTGGAACGCAACCACCCGGCAAGTTGTTGGGCTTCGAGGGCAGCGCGACGTTCTTCGGAAAGAGCTGGAACGAAATCAGCCGCCAGATTAACACGAATCACCTGGCCCGGCAAAACCTCCGGACGCGGATTGAGCTCAACGAATTCGACCTGGCCGCCGAGATTATTGAGGATTTCCCGAAAGGTTTGGTTCACCAAATCGAGCTGTGCGCGATCGAGGCGGAAGGTTACGGAAAACTTCACTTCGTCAGCCGCGCCACTTCTCGTCAATCGTTCGTGAAGCTGGCGGTAGCGGTGGAGATCGGCGCGGTCGCGATAGATCGATTGCTGAAAATCGCCGACCATGCAGAAGTGGCCGGCTCGCGGCGGTTCGTTGTCGTGCTCCATCCAAACTCCCGTTGCCGAAGGTGGCCGGGCAATTTCCAAAAGCACGGAGAATTGCGAAGGCTCGGTGTCCTGGGCTTCATCGAGAATAACGCGATAATCTTTTTCGCGAATGCGGCGCGCGGCTTCCGGGTGACGCATCAATTCAACGGCCAGCGCTACCTGATCGCGATAGTTGATGGCACCCTGCTCAAGGCGGAACTCGCGATAATTTTGTTGCACTTCCGCCGCAACGCAGGTCGCACACGCGTCGATCCATTCGCGCAGCGGCCGGAAGGCTTTGCGCCATGACTGACTGAATTCCCTAGCGTGGCTGGTGCAAATCGGAAGCGGGACAAATTCCTTTGTTTCATGCCAGCGTTGCTCCCAGCGTCGCAATTCTTTCTGCAACCCGGGGATGGTTCTCAACGTACTGCCGCGGGCGACAAAGGAATAAACTTCCGAAAAGCTTGCTTCCGGACATTGTTTTTCCGGCGTCGTCGGATGCGAATCGAAATCGCCACGCCGGGCCAGTTCCATAAGCTGTCGCGCTTGGACGAAGCGCAAAAGCGCGGTGCGATCTTCCTCGCTTAGAGATCGACCGATCGTCGTTTGCCGTTGCACGAACTCGTCCCAGAGATTTTGGTCGTCCATAACCGTATCAAGATTGGCTGGCAGACCGAGGTAATGCCCGTAGCGCGCGAGCAACTTCAGGCAAAAGCTGTGGATCGTACCGAAGAAGGCGTGATTAAAGGCGGCCAGCACATCGAGTGAAATCCCCGCTTCCAAAATCTGTTGTCGCGCGCGTTGTTGCAGTTCGTCGGCGGCACGATTCGTGTACGTGACAATGACCAGGTGAGGAAGCCGGTCGCGCGCAGACGAGCTCTTCGCGATTTGCACGACGCGCTCGGTAATGGCGGTCGTTTTACCCGAACCGGCTGACGCAATTACCGAGAAATTCCGGTCCAACTCGGAGACGAAGCGTTTGCGAGACGTTTGATCGGCCAGTTTGTTCACCACTCGATGCCTCCATTTTCGGCGACGGCTAACGCAGGGTGCGTCGCCGCCCATTTTTCTTTGAAGAAATCGAGATCGGCCGCGAGGGTCGCGAGCGGATATTTCGGAGCAAATCCGTATGGGGGGCGAATCGGTCCGAGCATTCCAAATACGCCGGTTTCCTGCATGCGATGCAACTCGCGCCAGAAACTCTTGTGTGCGACGACATCTTCGATCCGGAACTGCGGTTCCAGGTCGCCGGCCGGCGTCAGCAAGGTCAATTGGATATTCGAACCGCCGAGCTGCCGGGCGGCAAGAGCGTACAAGCCGAGCTGAACGGCTTCTCCGCGCGCCAATTTTTTTTGAAATTTTTCTTCACGGGTTTCGCCTGTTCTAAATTCGCGAAGATCAAAGCCACGTTGTCTGCCCGTTTTGTAATCGATCACCCAGAGCTCAGCGAAACCGAGGGGCGAAGCTTTTGCTTGATCGCGTGCGAGAATCAAGTCGATGCGGCCCCGAACACGCAGCTCTTTGTTGTCGCCTAACGAGATGATCTCTGGCGAAGCGAGCTGCCATTCGGTCGCGAGGTGCGACCAATCTTCCAGTCCAGACAAATGCGCGGCGAGACAATCGGCCACATACAAAGCATTGCTCCAGCCGGAGCTCCACCAATCCGGCAGGGCACGGCCGATCGCTTCGCATAAGCGCCGCATTTCGCTGCGAAATTGTTGTGCTGCCTGGATGATCCGTGCCCGCATGACATTCGCTGGCGGCAATTCGGCAAATTGATTGCGGTCCGATGCGGCTGCACTTTGCGCGAGCCAGCGGTGGATCCACTGGCCAGTCGATCGGCTCCAGGCGTCGCCACCCCACTCGTCCGCTTCAACTCCAAGAAAAGTCTTCATCCAGATGAGCGCTGGAGTTTTGAGCGCCTTTTCCCAGTCCGTGACCCGCAAAGAAACGGCGCATTCCGGCGGTTTTCGCAGTGCAAACTCGTATTGGCCGCTTACCCCGGACTGACGTCGCGCATCGTAGGCAACGCGAGTTTGCGCAGTGTCGATGGGATCGCCTTTGTCTTTTTCGGGAAACATCTTTGATTCGCTGAGCCACGCGCGCGTCTTCGCCTCAAGCGCGCGCATCACCTCTTGCGAAACCGCTTTACCGCGTGTCGCAAAATAAAGTCGCGAGAAAAAATCGCTCGGATTCCATGTTCTTTCCGGCGCGGAGTCCTGAAACAGATTTGCCGTCACCCCGATTTTCTCGGCTGCCGACTCGATAAGGTTGAAAAACTGGCGGCGGGCGATCTCTCGTTGCTCAGCCGCGCCGAGGTAAAGCGTTTTTCCTTCCTCGACGCTCAACTGTCCTTCGCCGTGCCGCCCTTGCCGAATCGCGCGCCGATTCAATTGCCGGACCCGGCGGTTTAGATCGACAATCTCTTCGTCCCGAATAAAACCGGATTCATCATCAAGCGGCGGCCATTCACCTTCGTTTAAGCCGGCGAAAATAAGGTGCGACCAATCCTGTCCTTCCGCCGCAGCATACGGCTGCAATTGGACCCGGCTGTAAGGATGATTGCCGGATTCGGCGCGGCCAATCGCCGGGGGTGAAATTATTTCCGTCAGCCAGCGAAGATAAGCTCGTCGTGAAACCGGCGCGGAGACGGCGCCGCTCCAATTTCTGCTCAGACGATCCACCTCTGACCATTTTTCCGTCCATCTAAATTGTTCAAAAATTTTGCGCGACTGCGAGAGAAAGATCGACATCGTTCCGCGCTCCGGCAAAAACTGCAACCCGCTCAATCCATCGGCGACGGATGCCGAGATTTTGTCGTCTGCTCGCCCCGCGCAATACTCACGCAGCACGTGAATGTCGTCGATCAGAACGTCGTCGTAGGCGCGGCGCAGAGTTCTTTCGACATCGTGGATCGACAAGGCGGGGAAAAGGCCGCCGCCATTTTCGAATGCGCGCAGAAAACGAAGCAAAATGTTGAGTCGCCGATTTTCCTGCAATTCCAGCCACCCGCGCCAGTCCGGGCCATCGAGCGGGTGGGGCGCCGCGTGACCGATGCCGTCGCCATGCGGAATTTTCATTTCTTCGAGCAGTGCAGCCACCAGGCGATGCAGACCGCCGGGACCGGAAAACAAAATTCCAATTCGTTTGCAGCGTTTTTCGGACAGGAACTGCCCGGTTAACGCGACAATAGCCTGCGCCTGTTCGGTTGTGTTGCGCCCAACAAAAAAACGCACATTCGCGGTTGGGTGCGCCGCGCGTTCTTTTAATTCTGACGGCGTTTGCGGCACACGCGCCAGTTCCGCCAATGAAGATGTCGATCGTTCCGTGTGGGCGGCGATCGGCTGCGCGGCGCTGAATGTTTCCTCCCAGGTTCCAACCCATGTTTCATCGAGATCGCGCGCTTCATCCCGCGGGTCGCTCAGAACGACGGTTGCCTTTATGGCGGAGGCCGCTGCTGCACGCAGGAGTGGCCAGAGCGGCCAGTGCGTCGAATTGAATCCGGTAATCAGCAGATTGCTGAAGCGTGGCGGATTTTTGTCCGCTGCTTTGACGGCTGCGCGATCGGCTCGATGGACCATTTGAAATTCGCATTTTTTGGCGAGCTCGTGAAAATTGGCGGCGATCTCACGCAGCGCCGCTGGCCCCGCATCCTCAAAACTCCAGCCCGCGCCGCTCAATTGATCGATCGCGCGAAGCAGATGATCGGGCGCGCGCGCGACTGACTTTGCGGTTGTGGAAAGATCGATAGCGTTTTGTTTGTTGTCCGCTGGGCTGGCGTTCTCTGAGCATTCTTCTGCCGCGATGGAAAGCAGCAGACGAAGATGTTCTCTTAACGGGATCGTGGCCGGCACTCCACGCAGAAGCAGTTCCCGCAATTGTGCGGGCGACAAAAATTTCACCGCCAGCAGCGAAATGCGGCGCTCGAGCAGCAACGCGCGCAAAAAGGAGGCCTGATTGTAAAATGGGGTGACAACGGCAACTGGCTCTTTGTTTGCGACCGCTGTGGCGGAGACAGATTCAAACCACGGCAGGAGAACATTTTCCCATGCCGCACGAAAGGAAGCGCCGATGTGCAACGAAACCCGACGTGGATTTTCGACCGATCTCCCGCTTCCTCTAGGCAC
>CATPAW010000116.1 GCA_955652255.1 uncultured Chthoniobacterales bacterium
CGCACGTCACCATGCACGAACGAGATTATCAAGGCAGGCGTCCGGGATGTTGTTATCGGTGCGATAGATGTAAATCCCCGTCATAGCGGGAGAGGTATTTTACTACTGCGAAACGCCGGGATCAAAGTGCAGACCGGAGTTCTGGCCGATGAATGCGCAACTCTCAATGAGGCTTTCAATAAATGGATCCTGACGCGGCGGCCTTTTGTCATCGCAAAATGCGGTATGAGTCTGGACGGCCGATTGACCCGTCCTTCAAATGAGCCCCGTTGGATCACCGACCGAGTGGCTCGTCGTCATGCGCATGTGCTGCGCGCGCAAGTCGATGCGATCCTTGTGGGCGCGGAAACGGTTCGAGCAGACAATCCGCAGCTTACGGTGCGCGGCGTTAACAGAGCGAGGCAACCGTGGCGCGTGGTGCTAACGCGCTCCGGTAATTTACCGCGGTCAGCGCGGCTGTTTTCCGATCGTTGGGCCGCGCACACACTCGTTTACAAAAGGGAGTCTCTCGGCCATGTCCTAAAGGATTTGGGAAGAAGAAAGGTCATATGTGTGCTGCTTGAGGGCGGCGGAGACGTGCTCGGTCAAGCTCTGGACGCACGCCTCATCGATAAAGTGCACTTTTATCTGGGTCCAATCTTGACCGGCGGCCCGGTCGTCGCATTCGCTGGCCGGGGAGTCAATGCTACGCACAATGCGGCGCATCTCGCGCGCGTCTCCTACACGCGTCTCGGTCAAACTCTGTTGGTCACCGGTTATCCCGAGTTTGGAAAAATTACGCTGCGCGAATAATTTGAGAAACTTCTCGTCTGGAGTAGAGTTAAATATGATGGAGGTAAAACAATGAACTGTAAGAAGCTTTTTCTAATCGCGCTCGTCGCAGGGGGATTCGCGTTCGCTCCGGCACCACGTGCTGAGGCAGGCGTTTCGGTTGGCGTCGGTGTCGGATTCCCGGGGGCCTATCCGTACCCTTATCCGTACGGGTATCCTTATCCGTACTACGGACCGTCGGTTTGGGTTGGGCCAGGTTTTTACTGGTGGGGGGGCCGTCGTGCCTTTTTTTCGCGCCCCTTCTTTCACGGCCGTCGTGTCTTTTTTTCGCGCCCCTTCCGTCGGCGCTTTTGACGGTAACGCGCACGGATCGCGAATTTTTGCTTGAGCTGGCGGGTGGAATATCCCCGCCAGTTTATTTTTTCGGCGTCGCTGACACGGCCGGCGTGGATGCCGATGTAACCTCGGGCGATGTTTCCTGAAATTCCTTTTTCAAGCGCTCTTGCAGCACTGGCAATTGCTGCTGACGTTTCGTCTCCACTTCTTGCCGCAGATCACGCTCGATCCGACGGCGCTCCTGCAGGTAGCGCTCTTCAAATAGATCGCGCTTTTGCTGGTCGAGACGAAGACCCGCCTCGCGCAAAGCCTTTTCAGCTTCGCGTTTGAGTTGCTCGCGATGCAACCTCTCCCGCTCGCGCATCAAATTGCGCTCCTGAGGACCCATTTGCATCCAGCGCTCGGCATTTCGGCGGAACGATTGTCGATCTTCTGGAGAGAGAGAGAACCATTGATCGCGTGTGCTTTTGAACTGAGGTTGGAACTGAGGCTGGCGCCGGACAGGGCTTCCGCCCCGGCCGCCCCCTTTTTGCGGAGGCCCCTGAGTAAAGCCAGAAGTCGAAGCGAAGAGCGACAACGTGGCGATTATGACTACAACGTAGAATTTTCTTCCCACAGGTTGTTTTCGTCTGAAGCCAGTAGTTCGTCCAGATCGGCAACGACCTCGTAATCTTGCGGGTCAACCTTCGCCACCACATCGGGCTCGGCTTCTGACGGGCGCTGCGACGGACCTGGCTGATGGAGCGCGATAGTCGCGGCAATCACGCCAAGTGCCAAACCTGATGCCGGGACGAGTTTTCGCCAGCTTAACCACAATCGCGCGCGTTCGAACAAACGCGGCTCCTGCCGGACTTGCCTCAGGACATTGCGGGCGAAGAAAGGCGAGAGCTTGGGCTCGGCCAACCGGCCGAGGAGCTCCCAGAGCTGCTGGTCATCTTCGCGTTTCATATTCTCCACCAAATTGAACTATCTGCGCCACTGAAAGTTGCGTTCGGAAGAATAGGTAAAATCGACATCTACACCTCGGGCGCTTCCAGAAAACCTTCGAGCTGCCGGATCCGGGTTGGATGGCGCATTTTGCGCAAGGCTTTCGCTTCGATTTGCCGAATACGCTCGCGGGTGACCCGAAATTGGCGACCCACTTCTTCGAGTGTGCGGCTGTATCCGTCGACCAATCCAAACCGTTGCTCCAGCACCTGACGCTCCCGTTCCGTCAACGTCTCCAGCACGTCTTTGATTTTCTCCTTCAACAAAACGATTGCCGTCATGTCGCTCGGGTTTTCCGCGCCTTTGTCCTCGATGAAGTCGCCGAAATTGGTTTCCTCGCTTTCGCCCACCGGAGATTGAAGCGAGATCGGCTGTTGCGCCATCTTCAGGACCGCCCGGACACGATCGACCGGCAACAAAATCTCTTCCGCCACTTCTTCGGGCGTAGGCTCGCGGCCATACTCCTGGACGAGTTGTTTTTGCACGCGCATCAGCTTATTGATCGTCTCGATCATGTGAACGGGAATGCGAATGGTGCGCGCCTGATCGGCGATCGACCGCGTGATGGCCTGACGGATCCACCACGTGGCATAAGTGGAAAACTTATAGCCCCGGCGATATTCAAACTTCTCGACCGCTTTCATCAACCCCATGTTTCCTTCCTGGATCAGGTCGAGAAACGACAAACCGCGGTTTGTGTATTTTTTTGCGATCGAAATAACGAGACGCAGATTGGCCTCCACCATCTCGGTTTTGGCTCGGAGGGCCTGACGTAGCCAACCTTTCAGCGCCTGATATTGCTCGGCGTACGCATCGAGCGAAAGCCAAAGGGTTTTCTCCAACTCGCGCGCTTTGACTCCGAAGAGCAAACGTTTCCTTCGTTCACGCGGATGTTTCGCTCTCTCCGACTGAACATAAAGCGATGTCCGATAGGCCTCGTCGGCCAGGTGAACAAATTCTTCCGTGACCTTCTGTTTGAAATAGAACCGGGGGTAAAATCTCTGCAGCGACGCCACCGCCCTCTGAAACGACTTGAGCTTCTTAGTCTCCTTTTTTGACGAATTGCGCGAAAGCTGGGCGTATTGGTGACCGATCGACTCGCTCAACTTTTCCACCTGCTTGCACAACCGCGGGAGCATTTTCATGTAGCGCTCACGGCTCTCGATTTTCTTATCGAGGATCACGCGATCGAACCGTTCCCGGCCCTGGGTGAGCTTATCGGCGAGATCCAGATGCGCTCGCGCGATAAAACCGAATCGATTAATGTACTTCTGCACCATGTTTTCGGCTTCCTCGATCCGTTTGGAAATTTCGACTTCCTGCTCGCGAGTAAGCAGCGGCACCTGGCCCATCTGCTTGAGATACATCCGTACCGGATCATCAAGAATATCGAGCTTTGCTTCCGGCTTTTCCTCCTCCTCGTCCTCCTCCGCCTCTTTCTTCCCGTCTTTATACCGATCGACCTCCGAAGCTTCGATGATGTCGATCTCCATTCGGCGAAGTCGCGTAAGAATGTCGTCCAGTTCATCGGCATCGGTAATCGCTTCCGGCAAAGCCTCGTTCAGGTCTTCGAAAGTGAGATAACCTTGTTCTTTCGCTAGCTTAATCAGCTCCCGGATGCGGCCCTGAGTTTCAGTGGCGGAATGCAGTTGCGCAGCTATTTCTTTCTTCGCTCCAACGAGTTTGCGACCGATTTGTCTCCGCGCGCGCACGAGAGGACTGATGCGCCTGGGTTTGAAAGCAGTGATTCTCGCCGGCCTTTTCATTTTTCGCCAGGATGTTAAAACTTTAGCGCGTGCAGAACGGCGAAGTCGCTTGGGTTTGGGTCGCTTTGTCGACGACCGTCGGGCCCTTGTCTTTCGTGTCGAATACCTGGCCAAGATTGCGCGATTAAGGATTGACTGAGAGGCTCGATTTGCTGCCCGTTAGATCGACAATTAGGTGTCGCCCGTGCGGGCAGACGAAAACTGCGAAAGGTCGTGGAGCTGTTGGCGCAGGTCAAGGATTTGTTTCTGCAAATTGACCACATCGCCGGTGCTGAGCTCGGAAAGCCTCATCCGGTTCTCTGCAACCTCAAGCTGACGCCGCAATGCAGCCTGTCGCAGCCCTTTCCACCAATCCTCGACCACTACGCTCGCATTCGGCGGCATTTTTTGCATCAGCCAGGCGGAAACCAACCCCTCCTCCTGCGGGGAGAGCGTCGCCATGAATGCGTTGAGCGAGGCTGCGTCCTCGACGCGGAGATCCGCCTCGAGAATACGTGCGAGAAATTCTGCGCCCGGCGTTTGCGCCAGGACTTCGCGCCAGTTTTGTTCGAGAAGAAAATTGCGCGCGGCTTCGTCTCTCAAGGCGAGAAGACAAAGGATGGCAATGTCGTGCGACGGGACCACGACCGGTTCGGATTCTTTCCGCTTCGTCCCGGGCGAGCGATCGCGCGGCTGCTTGGAGAGAAGAGTTTCCAAATCCGAAGCTGGAACGCCAAGCCGCGAGCTAACCCTGCTCAATACCTCTCCGCGCATGAACGAGTCGTGCACACGCGAAACTGTCTCCGCCATCCTGCGTGCCAGTTGCATTTTCGCACCCAACGAATTCAAATCCGCCGCCGCCGCTTCTCGCTCGATCCAATAATCGAAAAAATCGCGCGCTGCCGCGATGCGTTTTACAAATTCCTCTTTTCCTTCCCGCCGAACGATGGAGTCGGGATCTTCGCCCGCCGGCATTTCGGCAACTCGTATGATCAAATCGTTTTGAAGCAGTGCGTCCAACGAGCGCTCGGCCGCTTTGTTCCCCGCCTCATCCGCATCGAAACAAAGGACGACTTCGTCGACGAAACGTTTTAACAGCCGCGCCTGACTTTCCGTAAACGCGGTGCCCTGCGGCGCGACCACGTTCGTGATTCCGGCTTCGAACAAACTGATTAAATCGAGCTGGCCTTCGCATACGATCGCGCACTTCGCCTCGATCAGACCGCGCTTGGTTTTGTGCAGGCCAAACAAGACATTGCCTTTTCGAAAGAGCGGCGTCTCGGGTGAATTCAAATATTTCGCAGCTTCTACGTCGCTTTGCAGCAAGCGGCCGCTGAATGCGATCACTTCACCGACGTCGTTGCAAATCGGGAACATGATCCGGCCGCGGAACCGGTCGTAAACCTCGCTCTCTGGCCGGTCTTCATCGCGCAGCTTCACCAATCCACTCTGCAGCAGTTGGCTGCGCGGATAACCGCGCTCGCGCGCCCAGTTCAAAAATGCATCCCAGGCTTCGGGCGCAAAACCGAGCTGCCAATTCTTTGCTACTTGTCGATCAACACCCCGCTCTTTCAAATATGCGCGCGCCGGCTCCGCGAATTCTTTTTTCAGTAGGTTTTCATGAAACCACTCCGCCGCCTCGGCGTGCAATTTCAACAGCGTTCGCCGCGCTTCATGTTGTCGATCTTCATCGCCGCCTCCGCGCTCTTCGATGACGGGAATGCCCACCCGCGCGGCAAGCTTGCGCACGGCTGAGGGAAAATCGACGTGCTCATACTCCATCACGAAGCGAAAAACGCTGCCGCCGACGCCGCACCCGAAGCAGTGGAAAGTCTGCCGCTGTGAACTGACGTGAAAAGATGGCGTCTTTTCCTGGTGAAACGGACAAAGCGCCTTGAAATTCGCGCCCGCGCGTTTCAGTGGAAAATAGGCGCCGATCACCTCGACGATGTCGTTCGCGGCTGCGACTTGCTCGATGTTCTCTGATGGAATCTTGCCCAATTGATTTTTCGCTCGTTTGGTTTCCGAAGCGATGTCAAACTTACTCGGCGCCGTGGCGCTTTCCAAAGGAATGAAAAGTGGATTGACTCGTCCTCTCCCGCGGACTCGGCCTGGAGGCCTGTCCGTCTATCTCACTTGCCGCCCCGCGGCTCGATTGTCGGTCCTGGCTCTGATTTGCTGTCTCGCGCAAGCCGGGATTGCCCAGGCGCGCGAGGTGGTCCACAAAGGGGACGTGGTCGTGGTCCCGCTGCGCGGCGAAATTTCCCCTTCGCTCCTGATGTTTTTGCGCCGCGCGGAGAAAGTCGCCGAGAGTAATGGCGCGAGCGCGATTATTTTTGAAATGAACACTTACGGCGGGCGTCTCGATGCCGCCGAAGAAATCACCAGCGCTCTGAATCACGCCACCGTCCCCACTTATACATTTATCAACTCAAATGCCGGATCGGCCGGCTCGCTCATCGCGCTGGCCACGCAACATATTTACATGGCGCCGGTGAGTGCAATTGGTGCGGCCGCCCCGGTTTTGCCAACCGGCGAAGATCTTCCGCTAACGGAACGAGAAAAGACTATTTCGTATTGGACGGCTCTGATTCGGAGCTCCGCCATTAAAAACGGACATAACCCTGATGTCGGTGAGGCGTTCATGAACAAGGACAAAGAAGTGAAAATCGGTGACCGCGTGATTCACCCGAAAGGAACGGTGCTGACCTTGAGTGCGCAGGAAGCGACGGAAAAATTCAATGGCAAACCATTACTCGCGGACGGGATCGCCGAATCGATTGTCGATCTTATGCAGAAGGCCGGACTAAAAGGACACTCGGTCTCACTCGATCCCACCGGCTTCGAACAGCTCGCCTTTTGGATAACGGCGCTGGCGCCCTTGCTTTTGCTGGGTGGCATCATCGGCGCTTACCTCGAATTCAAAATTCCCGGAGCAAGTTTACCTGGAATCATTTCGGCTATTTGTTTCGCGCTTTTTTTCCTCGGCCACTATTTCGCCGGCCTGGCAGGATGGGAAGTCGTTGGGCTTTTTGTTTTGGGAATGGCGCTGGTCATTATCGAAATTTTATTCTTTGCTCATTCCACCATCGTCGTTGGCGTGGTTGGCGTTTTCCTGATGCTGGCCTCGTTACTGTGGGCAATGATCGATCGTTATCCGGGCGAAACGTTCTTCCCGACAGGCCGCATGCTGGCGATGCCGCTGCTGAATCTTTTTCTGGCGATTGCGGCGGCAGTAATTGTGATTGTTTTGCTCGCTCGTTACCTGCCGCGCACAAGCATTTATCGACGCTTTGCTCTTATCACGTCGAATCCGCCCGGTCCGTCCCTGGCCGGTGTGCCGCGTGAATTTGCCACTGCGCTGGCCCTCTCGCCGGGAATGCAAGGCCTGTCGTTGTCGATCTTGCGCCCGAGTGGCAAGGCGCGATTCGCAGATCACGTTGTCGATGTTGTCACGCAGGGAGAATTTGTTGCGCCGAATACCGCGATCACAGTTGTCCAAACCGACGGGATGCGTGTGGTCGTGAAAGCGAGCGCTTCGTAATGTTCGACCTTGGCCGCGAGACCTAACCGCCCGACACGACGCGAATAAATTCAACCTGATCGCCTTCGGTCAGCGGTCGTTGCGGCCATTCATGCCGATGCAAGGCGAGGCCGTTGTGCTCGATCAAGATCGTCTGCGGCGCCAACTGGAAGCGCTCCACTAAGTCCGCGATTGTTTCAGCGTCGCGCGCGTCGGCTTTTTCTCCGTTGAGCGAAATCATCATACGGCGGACAGCGCCTGGTCCCAATCCTTCCAGACTGGCTCGAAGCCGCGCCGGCGCAACACATTCGCGACTTCAGCAGGCGAGCGCTCATCGCTGATTTCAAATTGTCCGGTCGCGAGTTGGTCTTCTCCGTCCTGGAAATCGGGGGCAACGATTCGACCACGCACCGTCCGATGCAAATGTTCGCTGCCTTGCCCCGTATAGCCGCCAGGTTCGGTATGACTGCCGGCGCTCATCATTGTCACGCCCAGGGAGACGAGCGCATCACGCAAGATCGCGCGCTCGCGCGTGCTCAGGACAATACCGACCTGCGGAAAAGTAATGCGCAAGGCGCAAACCAATTGCGCCAGCTCACGGTCGCTCATGGAAAAGCGCGGCCGAAATCCGCCCACAGCTGGACGCAGCCTGGGCAGACTCACATTGATTTGCGCCTGCCAACAGTGTTTGAACAAGTATTCCAAGTGCGCGGCGAGCGCGATGGCTTCATCCTGCCAGCGCCATAAGCCAAATAGCGCGCCGATGCCGATGCGCCGAAAACCGGCTTCATAGCCACGTTCAGGACAGTCGAGGCGAAAATTGAAATCGCGTTTTGGTCCGGCGGTGTGCAGTTCGGAATAGACGCTGTGATTGTAGGTTTCCTGATAAACGACGAGCCCTTCCGCGCCAGCATCGACAATCGGAATGTAATCCTTCGTTTCCATCGGTCCCACTTCGATGGCAATCGAAGGAAAATCTGGGGCCAAAGCGCGGACGCAATCAGTCAGATAATCGCGGCTAACGAACTTCGGATGCTCGCCGGCGACGAGCAGAATTTGGCGAAAACCTGCCTGCGAAAGATGGCGGGCTTCTGCGACGACTTCATCGGGACTAAGCGTGACGCGCAGAATCGGGTTATCGCGCGAAAAACCGCAGTAGCGGCAATTATTAATGCATTCATTGGAAAGATAAATCGGCGCGAAGAGGCGCATCGTGCGGCCGAAATTCTGCAGTGTGAGCGCGCGAGAAGCCTGCGCCATCGCTTCCAGCTCCTGGTTGGACTTGGGAGCAATCAAATGTTCGAAGCGGCGGACGAGCTCCGATTTCTGGAGGGCCAAATTATCTACAGTTTCGACGAACGACATCGGCATAATTTCATCCGCGTGCACGGATTGGCAAACCTCAATCGCCTATGAAAAACAAACGGCGGCGTCCGGTCCATCCGGACG
>CATPAW010000117.1 GCA_955652255.1 uncultured Chthoniobacterales bacterium
ACACAGTCCATTCTTCTTCCAATGACCCCATGAATCAAAGATTGCTCGCAGAGATCGGCCGCACCCAGCGGTTGGAAATTCTTAACTCGCTCAAACGCACTAAAGGAATGTCCGTCAACGAGCTCGTTGCCAAAATGAAGATGAGCTACATGGGCATTAAACAGCATTGCCTTACCCTCGAGCGCGATGGTTACCTCGACACCTTGCGGCGACCGCAGAAAATGGGCCGGCCGGAAATGGTTTACCGGCTCACGCTTCGCACCCACGATCTTTTCCCCGCCGATAGCAACCAATTCACACTCGAGTTGCTCAAGTCAATTCAGGAAATTTTTGGCCTCAATGCGCCCGAGAAGGTTTTATTCAATGCCTTCGAGAGAAAAGGCGCGGCCCTCAAAGCAAAGGTAAAGGGAGAAACTGTGGCCGAGCGCGCGAAATGGCTGGCTAAGGTGCGTGATAGCGAAGGTCACATGGCGCAATTTATCACCGACGAGAAAGAAGGTGGCCCGCAGATTCTCGAATGCCATTCGCCGATTATGAACTTGCTCGATCGTTATCCAATCATCGGCCGCCTTGAGCAGGACATGTTTGAAGCCGTTTTGGGGACGGGCGTGCGCAGGGAAGAGACTCGCCATTCGGGTCTTTACGAGTGCGCGTTTTACTTCGCCTTGTAGTTGCCTTGTCGATCTTTCGTCTCGCCACCGCGATTTCCGCTTTCGCGTCGGGTTAATTTCAGTTGATTGATGGCCCATGCTTAGGGCCTTTCCGACTGCGGTGATCGAAAATTTACGGCCGCTTGTTGACGGCGGACGCTACCCGGTCAAACGCGTGGCCGGCCAAGATCTCGTGGTCGAGGCGGATATCTTCAAAGATGGACACGATGTTGTGGCTGCGGCCTTGAAGTGGCGTGTTCTCGGCGAGAATAGCTGGCACGAAACACCGATGGCTTACATCGACAATGACCACTGGCGCGGCATCTGTACTCTCTACGATAGCGCGATCTACGAATACACGGTCGAAGCCTGGGCGGACACGTTTCGCGGCTGGCAGCGTGAGTTTATGGCGAAGTTCGAAGCCGGCGCTTCCACACTGACGAGCGAAGCGCTGGAAGGCGCTGCATTGCTCAAAGCCGCGTCGCAGCGCGCGCACGATCGCGCGGACTCAGTCCGATTACTCCAGCTCTCGCAACAAATCGGCACGGCTGACAACGCCGAGATCAAAGCCATCGCGGAGTCTGGGGAACTAGACGTGCTCATGGCAACCTATCCCGACCGCTCGAGCGCGACGCAATATGCGCCACCTCCGCGCGTAATTGTCGATCGTCCAGCGGCGCACATGGCTGCATGGTATGAATTTTTCCCGCGTTCGGCCGAAGGGCGCGTCGATCGGAGCTCAACCTTCCGCGATTGTTTGCCGCGAATCGACGACGCGAAAGCGATGGGGTTCAATGTCATTTACTTTCCGCCGATTCATCCGATTGGTCGTACCAATCGCAAAGGCCGCAACAATGCGATCGTTTGCCAGCCCGGAGACCCGGGCGTGCCGTGGGCGATCGGTAGCGAAGTCGGCGGACATAAAGCGGTCGAGCCTTCCCTCGGAACCCTGGTTGATTTCGATTGGCTGCAAGTCGAAGTGCGCGCGCGCGGAATGGAGATCGCACTCGATTTCGCACTCAATTGTTCCCCCGACCACCCGTACGTGAAGGAGCATCCGGAGTGGTTCTACAAGCGGCCCGATGGTTCGATCAAGTTTGCCGAGAATCCACCGAAAAAGTACGAGGACATTTTTCCTCTCAACTTCCGTTGCGAAAACTGGCCCGAGCTCTGGGCGGAGATGCTGAGCATCGTCCTTTTTTGGGCGGAGCGCGACGTGCGCATCTTTCGTGTTGATAATCCGCACACCAAACCGGTTGCCTTCTGGGAATACCTCGTTACCGGCGTCCACAAAAGATATCCGGATGTGCTTTTTCTTTCCGAGGCATTCACAAGACCAAAAATGATGAAAGCGCTGGCGAAAGCCGGCTTTACCCAGAGTTACACTTACTTCACATGGCGGAATTCGAAATCTGAACTGATGGAATATTTCACCGAACTCACCCAAACTGAAATGCGCGAATATTTTCGCGCCAATCTTTGGCCGAACACGCCGGATATTTTGCCGTTTTTCCTTCAGGACGGCGGCCGGCCTGCATTCATGATTCGAGTCACACTCGCCGCCACGCTCTCAACTCTCTACGGCATCTACAGCGGCTATGAACTGTGCGAAAACGACGCTCTGCCCGGTCGCGAGGAATATCTGGATTCCGATAAGTATCAATTGAAGGAGCGGGATTGGAACGCGCCGGAGAACATCAAGGATTGGATCACGCGGCTGAATCAAATCCGGACTGAGAATCGTGCGCTCCATTTTTACAATAACTTGCGCTTCTATCAGGCGGATAATGACGCGATCCTGTTTTACGGCAAAATGACGCCCGCACGCGACAACATCATTCTTGTCGTTGTGAATCTTGATCCCCATCGTAAACAGAATTCATATGTCGATGTACCGATCGATCAGTTTGGTTCGATGGAAGGTGACCTCTATCAGGTGCACGATCTCTTGAGCGATGCGCGCTACCTCTGGCGTGGCCGCCGCAACTACATTGAGCTCGATCCCGAAATCGAGCCGGCGCACATCTTTCGCGTGCGGCGTTGGGTTGGGGGTGATCGATTCGCTTAGCAACTTGGAGGGCAGAGATGTGTTTTAGAAGGTACCCGCTCATTTGCATCCCGCAC
Source organism: uncultured Chthoniobacterales bacterium (assembly GCA_955652255.1). GTDB lineage: Bacteria > Verrucomicrobiota > Verrucomicrobiia > Chthoniobacterales > UBA10450 > UBA10450. The sequence goes on from CATPAW010000117.1 coordinate 2,775, forward strand.
CGCTCCGTCTATCATTACAGACTCTCAGCATGAAGATTTTGCTCTCGCTGCTCGCCGTGCTGGCGAGCGCAGCCTCTTTGCTCGCGCAAAGCCCAACAGCCGCCACCGCCCCAGACTACCCGCACCCAAAGACGGTCATGGAGGCGATTCTGGCAGCCGGGCCAGTCATGTATGTCTTGCTTGCCCTCTCGGTTTTCTCAGTCATGCTCGTGATCGTTTATCTAATGACGATCCGTCGCGGTGCGATCGTTTCGAGCGGATATATGGCGACGGCGGACGCCCTCTTGCGGAAACGTGATTATCTTGGTCTGCTCGCCGTTTCCAATCGACACGGCGAGGCGATTGCGCGCGTTGTGCAAAGAATACTCGATTTCACGACAAAGAATCCAAATGCGGATTTTCAGCAAGTGCGCGAGATTGCCGAGACCGAAGGGGGTCGCGTTGCGGCCAGTCTGAACAATCGCGTTACTTATCTTGCTGACATTGGGATGATCGCACCGTTGCTTGGCCTGCTCGGCACGGTTCTTGGCATTATTCGTTCCTTCGGCGCGCTCGGCGCCGATCTCGGTTCGGCCCGCTATGTCTTGCTTTCCAGGGGGATTAGCGAAGCTCTGGTCAACACTTGTGCCGGACTTGCCATCGGAATTCCGGCAATGATCTTTTATGCGTTTTTCCGCGGCAAAGCGCAGAAATTGATTTCAGAATTGGAATCTGCCTCCACGCACGTGTTGGCGTTGCTTTCTTTGCAATACGATAGGCGAGCCGAGCGGACGCCCGTGCTGATCGAGGACGAACTTTAAAACCGTCCATCGTGTTTGCATTTGTAAGATCGACATCTTCTCTTTCGTGATATGAATTTGCGCGGTCGTGCCCCTTTGCATCATCCGGGTATCCAGCTCGCACCGCTTGTCGATGTCCTGTTGCTGCTGCTCATCTTTTTTTTACTCACCTGGAATGCGGCCCGAAACGAAAACGAACTCGACGTGAAGGTGCCGAAAGCATCAGCGGCGAGGGAAAATACATTGCCGCCTGGTCCGGTCGTGGTCAACGTAAAGGCAGATGGCGGCTTGGTGGTCAATCATCGAGCAATGACCGGCCCCGAGGTGAGCGAATTGCTGAAACGTTTGCTTCAGCTGGACCAGGAACAATCAGTAGTCATCCGCGGCGATGAAGCCGGCGCTTACAAGAATATTATCGGCGTCCTGAACATTTGCACCGAAGCGGGGATTACCAACGTCGCCTTCGCGACCGCGAAATGAAATTAGTGCGGAGCGCAGCGGCTCTTTGCCAGCTGGCAATTCTGTTCGGGACCGGCGGCATCGCCCTGGCTCAACGCGCGCCTGACGTGCGTCGCGCTCAGCCCGTGGACGAACCCCCGTCTGTCAGGCGAGCTGTCCCCATTGATGAATCCGCGGCGCCCGCCCCGTATTCGGCGGAGCAAACTGCCGAACCGGCAAGGCCGGAAACAGAAGCGCCTGATCGCCGTCAACTCGATTACGCGAATGCGTTATTCACTCGAAAACTCTACGATCTGGCCATCCCAGAATATCAAAAATACCTGGACGATTATCCGGGGGGTTCAGGTCGAGCGAACGCTTATTTTTCGCTCGGGGAGTGTTATCGAAATTTGAATCGCGCCTCGAGCGCTCGCGCCAGTTTCCAAAGAGTGCTGAACGATTATTCGGAGAGCGAGTTTGCCGGACCTGCCGCCTATGCCTTGGCCGAGATGGCTTTCACAGAAAAAGATTATGCGGCCTCACTCCCGCTCTTTCATCGTTCCGCCGTGAAATCGAAGGAGTCGGCGGTGGCGCTTTCCGCGCGCTATTTCGAAGCACGCTGTCTCGAAGTGCTCGATCGGAAGGATGAAGCTTGCGACATCTATCAGCAGGTTGCCGAGGTCAAGAATCCAAACCCCTATCGCGAAGACGCCCGACGGACCGCTGCTTCGATCGCGCTCGCCCGCGGGCGAAAAAGTGACGCGCTCAAACAGTACGAAGCGCTTGCCAACGAGACAGAGAAGCCTGCGTTTAAAGCCGAAGTGACGGTGCGCGCCGGTCTGCTCGCCGTCGATCTGGAACAACCGGAGAAAGGCAAGATCGACAAGGCGATGGCTGACAAAGCGATGGCGTTGTTGCAAAAAGGCCGCTCGTTACCGGAGGCGGGACGCTGGCGCGCGCTTGCACAGGTTGGTATTCTGCGATTGCAATATCAGTCGGGTCAGTACGCGCAATTGCTCGCCGACTACAAGAAATTGCAGCAGCAAGTTCCGGAAGAAGCTCGCGCGGAAATCATGTTGTTCGCGGCCAACAGCCAGCGACAACTCGGACAGGCAGCCGAGGCGGAGTCGATTTATGGTGAGATCATCGCGAAATATCCGGATCGTGAAGAGGCGAAAGACGCGCGTTACCAGCGGCTCATTAACATTTATAATTCCGACACTTCGAGGCTGCCTCCTGAGGTGGACGAGTTCCTCGCCTCGAATCCGACGACGGAACGCGCTGATCAGGCCAAGCTGCTGAAAGCGGAGGCGCTCTACAAACAGCAGAATTACGCCCGGGCCGCGCCAATTTACGCGGAACTGCGCGCCTCCCAGCTTGCTCCGAAGTTGCGTGCCGAAAGCGCTTATAAACTCGGCTGGTCTTACATCCAAATGAAGGATATCGCCGGGATGGTTGAGGCGTTCTCGTATTTTGTACAAGCATTTCCCGACGGTCCGCAAGCCTCCGCCGCTTTCGCGCAGCGCGCGCTCGCCTACCAGCAGGACAAAAATTACGACGCCGCGCTTTCGGATTGGAACATGATCTTGACGAAGTATCCGGGCGCGCATGAGCGGGAGGAGGCGTTACAGCACAAAGCGCTCATTCTCGGTCAGCAGCAAAATGCCAAAGGTATGAGCGATGCTTTCCGCCAGCTTCTCAAAGAATTTCCGAAGAGCCCGGTCGCGGCACAGGCGCAGTACTATATCGGTAAAACCGCGTTTGAAACAAAGGACTATAAGACAGCCCTCACTGCGCTCGAGGCGGCGCGTCAGCTCAATAAGGACCAATATTACAATCTCGCGACGATTCGTATCATTTCCTCGTATTTTTATTTGCGGAACCGGCCGGCGCTCACGACCGAGGTCGATAATCTTATGACGACGACCCCAACCGCCACCGTGCCCGGTGAAATTTTGGAGTGGCTCGGGATCGAGTATTACAACGAAAAAAATTATGCGGCGACCGAGAAATATCTGAGCGTTCTGGGCAAGATCGACAATCCCTCCAACGTCAAACCCGACTTCTGGTTTTACCTCGGCGATGCGGCTGCCAGGCTGCAAAATTTTGATGAAGCAGAAAGCGCCTTCGGCAAATATTTGCAAATTGCCACCGACCCGGCGGGCAAAGCGAAAGTGTTGCTTGCACTCGGCGGCGTAAAAATCGCTGGGCACAAAGCCGACGACGCACAAAAAATTGCCGAGCAAATCATGGTTCTGCAACCCGAAGGCCGCGTTAATGCCGAGGCGCGCCTTCTCGCGGGCGATGTTCAGTTCGAGCGCGGGCATTTCGAGGACGCAAGCAAGGCCTTTATGGGCGTGGCCCTGCTCTACGATGATCCGGCCATCACACCGCGCGCGTTGCAGAAAGCGGCAGTCGCCTATCAGCGGGCGGGCAAAACCGATGAGGCCGATCGCGCCGCCCGGCAGTTACACGAGAGATATCCGAATTACGCCGGCGGTTAGATCGACATCTTGCACCGCGCGCAGCTGTAGCCGCGTCGCTGTGCGACGCGCCGGTTTAATAGAAGATTGTCAGCGTCTATGCAATCTGATTGCATCGCCGCATGGATAAGTTTCGTCCCTGCCTCGCTGAATTCATCGGAACATTCGCTCTGATTTTTGTCGGAATCGGGGCAATGAAAACCGCCGGGCACGATGTTCTCGCGGTTGCGCTTGCTCACGGCCTGACCATCGCGGCCTTTGTCTCCGCTACTCTGCACATTTCAGGCGGTCAATTAAATCCGGCGGTCACTTTTGGCTTGGTTTGCGGAGGTCACATGACGATCGCGGCTGCGATTCGTTATTGGATCGCGCAATTACTCGGCGGAATTAGCGCCGCGTTGATCTGCCTTGGTTTGTTCGGCCGTGACGTCGTTGTCGCTGGAACTCCGCAGCTCGCCATCAATCTGAACGGAATGCAGGGAATTTTGGTCGAGGCAATTCTGACCTTCTTTCTCGTCTTCGTCGTTTATGGAACGGCAGTGGACGAACGTGGACGAGGACTCGCCGGCTTTGCCATTGGGTCGACAATCACTCTCGACATTTTATTCGGCGGACCTCTCACCGGCGCGGCCATGAATCCCGCGCGCGTTTTTGGTCCAGCCGTCGCCGCAAATTTTTGGCACGACCATTATGTTTATTGGATCGGGCCGTTTGTCGGGGGAGCGTTAGGCGGTTGGGTTTACCGGATCTTTATCGAACGCAAACCTGCGCCGTCCATCAGTTAATCCCGATCGCAAGTGTTTCGATCGGCAGCGGCGCGAGAAATTCTTTTGCGTCGTCCATTTGCAAAACAGGCCGCGCCAGGTGGGCCGCCAGAAAACTTGTGTCCGGCAAATGCGCAATACCGGCTTGCGCCGTGATCTCGCATTCGGCCAATTGTTCGATCACGCGTGAAAGCTTCGCCGCCAGATCTCGATTCTCTGTAAATTGAATTGTGCAAATTCCGGGTGCGGTCGCTTCAACATACGGAGCAAGCGTAAACGCGTGCTGAAGCAAGATGTCGTCGATCGAGTTTTCCTGCGCACGCTCGCGCGTTTTGATCACCACCTGCAAACAGCGCGCTAGCGCCTGACTCGGTGTCATGCCTGTGTGCACGCCGGCCTTTTCTGCCGCTTCACTGAGTTGAATGATCACCGCTTTTGCTTCTTTCTCATCAATCACGGCCACCGGTTTCGTGTGCAATTGCGGTTGATGGCGCGTGGCGGCCTGCAAATAAAAATTCGGCAGATAAATCGTCGCGAACATCAACTCGCCCTTTCGATTACACTTTCTTGGTGATTGAGATGCGATCGTTGAATCCGAAATCGCAATCGCGAGATAGCGTTCTCTTCTGAAAAAGTTGCCAGCATCCATGAATTTTCGAGAACGATTTTCAGTTGGGCGCTGCTCACCATGCTCCGGCGGGTCAAAACCAGACACACAGTGGAAGTTGATTCGACAAGCCGTTGTAAGCGATACCAGCTCGTCTGCGGAATCTTTAATTGCCCCCCCGCATTGAGGACAAGATCGACAATCACCAACCGGAAATTTCCGTCGCGCAAAAGGAGGTCGGCCGCTTTGATTGCCTCAAATGCGCTGGTGCAGCGCAGCCAAAGAAGATGACGTAAACATGCGTTGCCTAAAGGCTGCGGATCAAAAGAATCGCGGCCATCGACGAGTGCGAGAAAATAACCATTGCGCTGCGCAGCTTGGAGGAGAGCACAAATCAGCGATGCACTACCCACGCTGACATGGGGACTGATTATTTCGGTAATCCCGCCTTGCGGAAAACCACCACTGATCGCTCGATCGAGAAAAGATAAACCGGTGATTAAAAGCGTACCGGCCGCCGCCGGGACGTGAGGAAAACGCTCCGCCAGTAGGTTTCGAAGATCGATAATGGAGCCGCGGGGATGCGAGCGACATGGATAGGCGACCCGAACGGGTGAGCTTTCGGGAGAAAACGAATCAACGGAGCCGGCGGGAGCCGAGCGACGTAGACGGGGAGCCTGATAAGGTGACGAGTCGGGGGACGAGTCATCAATCTTGCCGCTCGCAGCCATCGGCAAAAGATGGCACAGGAAGTCGATATGTTCAAAAGAACATTAAACAGGTTCACGATCGAGCGTGCCCGGCCTGCTTTAGCAGTTTACGCAACCGAGCCGTCGTTTCCTTGCGGTCCAGCCGGCTCGCGGCGACATCAAGGACAAATGCTTCCCATTCGTCGGTCGGGAGCCTCGTATTTGGCAGCAAATCGTTGCTCTCCAGAAAAACCAAACATGCCGCGAGCGCGGTTCGCTTGTTTCCGTCCACGAACGCATGATTTCGGCAAAGATAAAAGAGATACGCTCCGCCAATCTCAATTCGATCGGTCATGAGCGCTCGCCCCATCATCGTCGCTTGCGGTGCTGCCACGGCCGATTCCAGCAACGCTTCGTCGCGGATACCGCGTGCGCCTCCATGCCCGGCCAATACCTCGCGGTGAATGGCTTTTACCGCCGCCACCGTCGGATGCTTGATTGACCGGCTCAAGTCAGGCGTTTGAAGAGAGTGGAATTCTTTTTAATCAACCGTTTTGCCGCCGCCGCCGCCATCTTGGGCGCAATCGTCGGACGAACCGGTGTCAAAATAATCGAGCCGCCTTCGTGCACGGTCACGTTTAATTGATCGCCCACTTTCACCCGCGCCAGATCCATCAACGCCGCGTCGAAAATGATGCCTTGCGAATTGCCCACCTTTGAGATCGTTTTTGTCATCCTGTAATACTATGTTTTACACGCGGTGCGCGCAACGAATTTTTGTCATATGACGTCTGCCTCTGCCCTCAATGGCGTTTTCGCCGCTCCTGCTTCCGAACCAGCGACACCATTACTCCCTGAATCTTCAGCTCACGTGCCGGAATCAAATTCGGATAACGTGGGTTCTCCGCCTTCAAATAAGGCCGGCCATGCTCCATGACGTAACGCTTCAATGTTGTTTCACCATCGATCAAGGCCGCGACGATGTCGCCAGTGTGCACTTCTTTGCTGTCTTCCAAAATCACGATGTCTCCATCGACAATATGGGCGCCGATCATCGAGTCGCCATGAACCCGCAAAGCAAAGGTCCCGCGATTCTTTGAAATATTGGCTGACCGCGTGTCGAGAGAAACATGTCCTTCGATCGTCTGCTCGGTCAATGTGGACATGCCGGCTGGAATCTGTCCATAAATCGGGACGTCGGTAATGCGGACTTTCTGAACTGGTGTAATCAAAGCGCGCGCCTTGCGTGCATGTCGATCAAGAAAACCTTTGCGTTCGAGTGCGGCGATGTACTGCATGACCGATGTCTGACTGGCGAAGCCGAAATGACTCTGAATTTCGCGGGTGCTCGGTGTGATCCCTTTTTCCCGTTGCTCGTGTTGGATAAAATCGAGAATGTTTTTCTGACGATCGGTCAGCATGCTGACATGATCGCCGAAAGCGATCACCGCGCAAGTTCAAATGAACAGATGCGAATCGTCTGCTCTTGGTCAGACAGCAAAGCTCTCGCCGCACGAGCAATGCGCGACCGCGTTCGGGTTCGTGACTTTGAACCCGCCTTTTTGCAGATCGTCACTGTAATCGAGCACCGAACCACTGACGAAGAGCGCGCTTTTTGGATCGACAACCAGACGGACATCGGAGGTTGGAACGAGAATGTCGCGCTCTTTCGGGCCCTCCACCAAATCCATCGTGTATTGCAAACCGGAGCAGCCGCCGCCGACCACGGCGAGACGCAACGCGCCGTTTGGATTTCCTTTTTGGTCCAGTAATGACGCGAGCTTGCGCGCGGCATTCTCTGTCACCTTGATCAGCCGCTCGTTGCCGATCTTGTAGTTGATTGTGGATGTTTCAGCGGTCATTCAAACAACAAATCTGGAATCCAGAAAAACAGGCAGAGAAGCAGATAAGATTAACAAGATTTTAACGATTCCATTTTCGACCATTCTGTAAATCCTGTCGACCTCTGCTGATTTTCTTCCGCGATCGCCTCAACTTCAGCGAGAGTTGAGACGTGCGAGAACTTTTCGCGCAATCGTTTCGCATCTGGCATCGATCTCGAGTAAGCCATCAGCCGCGCGCGCATCGACCGGATGGCCGGTTCTTCTGCGCCCCATCCGCGAACGACCAATTCGCAGTGTCGCAGGATCAAGTTCCATCTTTCGCACAGAGTTGGTGGATCGACCATCTCCCCGGTCGCGAGATACTGTTTGGCGTGATGGAAAATCCACGGCGCACTCATGGCCGCGCGACCGATCATCGCGCCAGTAATTCCGGTTTCACGACGGCGTTTCGCGACATCGGCGGCATTTGAAAGATCACCATTTCCGATGACGGGGATGGAAACAGCCGCCGCAACTTCTCCGATAACGTTCCAATCGGCGGCGCCGGAATAACCTTGGGCGCGCGTGCGTCCGTGCACGGTGATCGCCGAAATTCCTGCGTCGGCCAAAATCCGCGCGACGCGCGGGGCGTTGATTGAATCGGCGTCCCATCCAATCCGGATCTTCGCCGTGACCGGCATCGGCGCGATCGCGCGCACGACCGCGGCCGCGACGCTTGCTAAAGTTGGACAATCCTTGAGCAGCGCCGAACCGCCGTTTTTACAGACCACTTTGTTAACCGGACAGCCAAAGTTTAGATCGACAAAGTCGGGTTGGACCCAATCGACAACCTGCCGCGCCGCTTCCGCCATGTGCTCGGCATTGGCGCCGAAGAGTTGCACGCCGATTGGCCGCTCGATCTCGTCGAAGTCGAGATATTCGCGCGTTCGCTCGTTACGCCGGAAAATTCCTTCAGCGGAAACGAATTCGGTCGTCAGAACGTCCGCGCCGTATTCCTTGCAGAGTTGGCGGAAAATCTTGTCGGAGACGCCGGCCATCGGCGCGAGATAAAGCGGGAAACCGGAAAACCATGAGAGCGAAGAGTACATGTCGATCTTTCAATCAAGCTACTACGCCGCGCTGCGGAGCAATTGCGCGACTTCGTTTTGCACGCTCTCGAGCTCGTGGAGACGCAATTGCGGATCGGGCACGATGAACAGGTCGCCGCTCGCGCCGTGCTCGTAAATCAGGACGCGATCGTTTCCTGATTGCTCGGTTTTAATCTGTTTCAGGACGCGCTTGCGTTCGAGCATGGCGGCGAGTACGTAGCATGTGTTCGCGGGCGGCTTTTCCGATGCAACCAGACGGCGAAAAAGTTGTTCGGCATTTTCTTTGCCCAAAGGCTCGGGGGATGGCGCTGGCAGAGGTTCGTAACGTGTTTTCCAGAATGAAAACGGCTCAATGTTCTCGTTTCGCTTCAACCACGCATCCTCGCTCAAATCTTCGCGACGATAGCCATCTGCATCGCGAAAGAGCAGAGTGTAAAAATACTCACCGGGCGCGAAAGGCCGGTGCGTGAAAGCACAAGCGTCCGCGCGATGCTTGATCGCCCATTCGTTCGGCAACGGATTCATCGGGCGAATATACGTCGCGGACTGAGGAGATGAAAGCGTGGCGCTTCACGATTAGAAGCGCGCAAGTAAAGCAGATAGAGACCGATCGAGGCAAAAAGAAGATTGGGCGTCCAGGCGGCGATCCAGGGTGCGATACGATCGCCTTCGCCAAG
>CATPAW010000118.1 GCA_955652255.1 uncultured Chthoniobacterales bacterium
AGATCGCGCCAAAAATGATATTGAATGGCGGCTTCACGCGCCCGGCGGCGTTTTCCCATAAAACTTATTTTGCACGGAGCTTCGACATGACGCCGGCGATTTTCACCGCAGCCCGCGCCGCTTCCGTCCCGCGATTGATCTTATTCTTAAGACAACGCTCGCGTGCTTGAGTTTCATTGTCGAGGCTGAGAACAGCGTTGATTACGGGCACGCCGTGATCAACGGCAATCCGTTGCAACGCGTCGGTTACAGAGCGGCTGAGATTAGACGCGTGCCCCGTCTTCCCTTTCAATATGACGGCCACGGCGATGATCGCATCCACTTTTTTTTGCGAGGCCAGCTCGCGCACGACGATTGGAATTTCAAACGCGCCCGGCACGCGCTGGAGAGAAACCGTTGCGCCTGGCGAAAGCGCGCGCAGTTCTTCCCGGGCATGATTGATGAGGCCCTGGACGTATTCCCCGTTAAACTGGCTCGCCACAATTATGAAGCTGCGTTTTACGTCGGCGTCGCGTGGACGCGGCGGACTAATGTTCGACATGGCAGCGGCGATGAAAGATCGACAATCGCTCGTGAGCGAATCGCCTCAGAGCATATGGCCCAGCTTCACTTTTTTCGTCTCGAGGTATTTCGCATTGTGCGGGTTGGCTTCGCTCCGAATCGGCACTTGCTCGACCATCTCGAGTCCATACCCTTCCAGCCCAACCACCTTCTTCGGGTTGTTGGTCAGAAAGCGGAACTGGCGCACGCCCAGATCGAAAAGGATTTGCGCGCCGAGACCGTAATCGCGCAAATCGCTCGGGTAACCAAGCTTGGCGTTTGCTTCCACGGTATCGAGTCCTTCCTCCTGTAATTTATAGGCGTGGATTTTTGCCGCCAGACCAATGCCGCGTCCTTCCTGGCGCATGTAAACGAGAACGCCGTTGCCCTCCTCCTGGATTTGTCGGAGCGCCGCGTGCAACTGGTTCCCGCAATCGCACCGGCGTGAACCGAAAACATCGCCGGTCAGACACTCGCTGTGCACGCGCACCAGCGTCGGACTTTTCTTGTCGATCTTGCCTTTGACCAGCGCGAGATGATGCGCGCCATCGAGCTTCGAGCGATACAAGTGCAAATCGAAATCGCCGTAATCGGTGGGTAATTTCACCACCTGCTCGCGTTCCACCAGTTTTTCGCGCAGGCGCCGGTGCGCGATCAAACTTTGGATCGTGCAGACGCGCAGACCGTGCTTCTTGCGAAACTCCATTAGCTCCGGCAAACGCGCCATTGTTCCGTCGTCGTGCAAAATCTCGCAAAGCACTCCGGCCGGCTGCAAACCGGCCATGCGCGCAAGATCGACAGCCGCCTCGGTGTGGCCAGTCCGGCGCAACACGCCGCCGTCTTTCGCGCGCAGTGGAAAAACATGACCCGGCTGGACCAAATCATCGGGCGATGATTTCGGATTCGCGATCGCCCGGATGGTCGCGGCGCGGTCCTGCGCGCTGATCCCCGTGGTGATTCCGCGTGCCGCATCCACCGAAACAGTGAAGTCGGTTCGATACATCTCGCGATTGCGCACCACCATTCGCTGCAAACCGAGTTGTTCCGCCCGCTCATTCGAGATCGGCACACAAACCAACCCGCGCCCGTGCTTCGCCATGAAATTGACCGCTTCCGGCGTCGCTTTCTCGGCCGCCATAACCAGATCGCCCTCGTTCTCACGATCGGCGTCGTCAGTCACGATCACAATGCGTCCGCGGGCGATGTCGCTCACCACATCGTCGATCGTGTCGAACTGAAAAGCTTCCGCCACCTGGACAATCATTCAGAGAAGCTCGCCGCCGCACTCGGCAACGTCAATTCACTTCGTGCTCGTAGCCATGATTGCCTCTGGCCGATACACGTCGTGATTGCTTCCCTGAAACTCGGCTTTCAACTTCACTTCGAAGTGCGCAAGATCGACAAGCTCCCAGCGCGTGCCGCGCGGTTAGCTGGGGGCCGCGCCTTCCTTCCACTCTTTGCCCACTAGCTGCTTGGTTGCTTTCAGCACACCGCGATCAATGCCCCGCAAAACCTGGCGCATCAATTTGATTGTTCCCTCGGGGGCATGTTGGCTTCCGAAATAAGCCCCATGGATCTCTTGTCCGGTCACCTCGTCAGGAAAGAAGCTTGAACAGTCGACACCCCACACGTTGTCTGTGGCGGGCGGCTGCGTGACCAAAGGCGGATCGTTTGCGAGACCTGATCGACCGAGCCTGCGCGTACCGAAATGTTTCAATCCCGCCGATAACCCCAGAACCGAATCGCGTCCGCTGTAAAGCGCTGTGATCCGATAGCTCAGATTCACGATCGCTTGCCCGTCGTTGTTATCCGGCGCGCCGGCGTCGAAGATATCGTTGTCCACGTCTGCAGCGACCATTACAAGCTGATTCAATAGGCTCGCAAGCAATGGCTGGTTCTTGCGTGTCCACGCAGCCCACATTGCTTTTTGCAAGACATAGTTCCCCATGCTGTGCGCGATCATCGACACTTTTGCTTTGCAGGCGTTATCCGGATTCGCAATTGCTGCATTTTGCTTTTCGACCAGGTAATCAAACATCGCCGAGAGAACGTCGGCCAGATCTGCTGCGCAGGCGCGAGCGTGCGCCCGGTCAGGCTCGTATCCGATCAAGCTGCCAAGCGATGGCCAATCGTAAAGGACGCAAAGGCCGTTCAGGCTGTCGGGCCCGGTGAACAAGCTATTGGACACTTTCTGGTAGAAGCCGGTCGCCGACTGGAAGTTTACATTATATCCATGCACCAAGAGCGTGACGTGACTCTGTTGTTCATTTGGAACATCGTCCGGAAAATGATCCGCCTCATCAGCGAGCAATTTCCGAAAATTGCCGGCACTGATCTTTTGCCAGCTCGCGATGTTAGTCAGATCGCCCCCATCGCTTATCCAGTAGGTGAGGCCGGCATTGTTCATTCCGTCGCCGGTGCCAATACCACCGTCCCCTTTGTTACGATCGCTGATCAGCCAATATTTTGGCATGGCTTCGAGTCTTAAGAAATGATTATGCGCTCGGTCGCAACACAGAAGGCTACAGGAACACGGCATCTGGTTCCAATGCGCTCTTTAGCAATACAACCGGCGTCTGGAACACGGCTACTGGTTCTGACGCGCTCAGCAACAATACAACAGGGAGCTTTAATATTGCACTGGGGGATCACGCCGGCATCTCCGTCATCGGCGATCGCAACATCGACATCGGCAACGTAGGCTTTACTGGCGAGTCCAATTCGATCCGCATCGGCGACCAAGCATTCCAGAGCGCCACATTTATCGCCGGGATACGCGATACGACAACGGGAAACGCGGACGCCATATCAGTGGTGATAGACTCCGCCGGTCAGCTCGGCACGGTGTCAGCTCTTCGCGGCGCTTCAAAAAGGAGATTAAGCCGATGGAGCAGGCCAGCGAAGCCATTTTGAACCTTAAGCCGGTAATGTTTCACTACAAAAACGACAGCAAAAGCACGCCGCAATTCGGTTTGATCGCCGAGGAGGTAGCCAAGGTGAACCCGGACCTGGTAGTGCGCGACGCCAAAGGCGAGATCTACAC
>CATPAW010000119.1 GCA_955652255.1 uncultured Chthoniobacterales bacterium
ACGTCGCGGACTGAGGAGATGAAAGCGTGGCGCTTCACGATTAGAAGCGCGCAAGTAAAGCAGATAGAGACCGATCGAGGCAAAAAGAAGATTGGGCGTCCAGGCGGCGATCCAGGGTGCGATACGATCGCCTTCGCCAAGTGCGAGAAAGAAATGCGTGAGAAAGTTCATCGAGAAAACGAGGATGACGGCGGCGGCAACGCTGGAAAGAATGCCGCGGCGCGAGTAACCGATGCCCAGCGGCGCGGCGATGCACACCACCACCAGACATTCCCATGGCAGGGCGAGGCGATACTGAAAATGCGTTCGAAACGGCGCGAGCAGAGTTGCGGGGAAATCGGAATTAAACCGAAGGTATTCGCGCAGCTCCGGCAAGCTGAGAAATTCCGCGCGGACATTGGCGCTGCCAAGACGAAATGGCGTCTCGCTCCAGTTGTCGATCTTGAGTGACGGATAAATCTGCGCGTCGATGATGTTGCCGGCGGGATCGTAGTGGACCACTTTTACCTGTTCGAGCTCCCAGGTTCTTGTTTCGGGGCGATAAAAGGCGCGCGTCGCCAGATAATTGGTCACGATATTATCGTGTTCATCCTGCTGTAGCACCTGGACGCTGTTGAACGTGTTGCCGCGCGGGCGAAAATTCTGGATGAACCAGGTGCGCGCGTCGGTCCGGTTGCGAAAAATTTGTCCCTCGATCAGGCTTTCCGGGCGCGACCGCGCTTCGGAGAAAAATGTCTTGCGCGCCAGCTCGGCGTGCGGCGCGAGGGAATAATTCAGGGTCATGGCCGCCGCGACCGTGAGTAAACCCATCGCGATCAACGGCAGAAGAACGCGCGGAATGCTCACGCCCGCGGTCAGCATCGAGACGATTTCGTTCGCGCGCGACATTCGCCCGAGCGAAAAAAGAAGCGCAAGCAAAAGGGAGACCGGAAGAAGGATGATGAAAACCTGCGGGACCTGCGTGATGTAGTACTGGACGGCGAGGACAAGGCCGACGCGTTCGTCGAGAAGGATCGAAATATTATCGCTAATGTCGAAGATGAGCCAGATCGAGATAAAGCCGGCGATGCAGTAAAGGTAAGCCTGCAAAAAATTGCGAATGACGTAGCGATCGAGCAATCTCACGAAGTAAGTTAAGCTTAAATTCCGATGATCGCGTTGAAAGATTCTCTTGGCACCGAATTTGTCGAACGAATTCGCACAATCTTCTCCGAAAACGGGCTCCTTTCAAAGGCGACAAATTTCGAATTCCGGCCGCAACAGCAGGAGATGGCGGTGGCGATTGCGCGTGCACTCGAGGAAGATCGACATCTTGTCGTCGAAGCGGGGACGGGCGTAGGCAAGTCGCTCGCTTATCTCGTGCCGGCAATTCTATTCGCGCTCGAGCAACACAAAAAAGCCATTGTCTCGACGCACACCATCAATCTTCAGGAGCAGCTGCTTTACAAAGACATTCCGATCCTGAAAAAAGTTCTGCCGGTTGAATTTGAAGCGTCGCTCATGAAGGGCCGGCAAAATTATCTTTGCCCGCGACGCCTCGAGCGCGCCTTGCAACAGGCAAACGAGCTTTTCACTGGCCCGGAACAAAGCGAACTGACCCGACTTGCGGAATGGGCAAGCACAACGCGCGACGGCTCACTGAGCGATCTGTCGATTGAGCCCGATCCAAGAGTTTGGACGCAAGTTTGCAGCGAGCCGCATATCTGCACCCAAAAAACATGCGGGCAAAATCCGCGCTGTTTTTATCAGCAAGCCCGCAAACGTCTGCTTGCTGCGGACCTGCTGGTAATGAATCATACACTGCTCTTCATGCTCCTGGGCAAGCCGGATGAGCAGGAAGAACGCGAGAGCGGTTTTCTTTTTCCAAACGACTTCATCATTTTCGACGAAGCGCACACCGTCGAACAAGTCGCGTCACGCCAGGTCGGGATCGGCATTTCGCAATACGGCCTAAGATCGACAATTCAACGGCTCTACAACGCGCGCACGCGCAAAGGACTCTTCACCGTCATGCGCGATGCAAACGGAGTGAGGCTGGCGGCGGAGCTTGTCGACGAAGTGGACAAATTTTTCACCGCCGTCGAATCAAAATCCGATTTTCGCAAGGGGCGCGAATTCCGTGTCCGCGTCCCCGATTTCGTTCCGGACACGATCACGGGACGATTAACTGCGTTGCAAGCACGCCTCGCCCATGTGATTAAGCGCGCTGATGATGAATTCCTAAAAGCCGAATTGCAGGAACTTGCGCGCCGCATTCGTGATACGCGCGATGGTATCTCTATCTTTCTTGAGCAAAGCGCGCGCGAACATGTTTATTGGATCGAGCGCACCGGAAAGACGGCGCAATTTTTTTCGCTCAATGCCGCTCCGATCAACGTGGCGCCGGTGCTGCGCCGCATGATTTTCCGGGAGAATTGCTGCTCCGTCATGACCAGCGCGACGCTCGCGGTCGGACGTCCCGACCTGGCTTATTTCCGCGAGCGCATTGGCGCGACCGAGGCGGAGCCGTTGCAACTCGGAAGTCCGTTCAATTTTCAAAAACAGATGAAGCTGTTCATTGTGAAAAGGATGCCCGATCCGCGCGACGCGGGGTACCAGAAAGAGTTAGAACGTTGGATCGCGCATTTTGTCGAAAAAACCGACGGCCGCGCCTTTGTTCTTTTTACGAGCTATCGCGACATGCAACAGCTCGCCGCTCAAATGCAGAAATTTTTTGTGGAGAAAGGGATGAATCTTCTTGTGCAAGGCGGCGGCGCGCCGCGCGGCAAATTGCTAGAAAGATTCAAAACCACACCGCACAGCGTTCTTTTCGGAACGGACAGTTTTTGGGGCGGTGTCGATGTTCCGGGCGAAGCGCTCTCAAATGTGATCATCACCCGGCTTCCGTTCGCCGTTCCGGACCATCCGTTGATTGAAGCGAAATTGGAACTGGTGGAGGAACGCGGCGGCGATCCGTTCACCGAATATTCGTTGCCGGAAGCGATCTTAAAACTTCGGCAAGGAGTTGGCCGTCTGATTCGAACGAAGAGCGATCGCGGTATCATCGTCATTCTCGACAACCGGATTGTGACCAGGCCATACGGCCGCGGCTTTCTGGCGGCGTTGCCGAAATGTCCGGTGGAAGTTATCTAAAGATATCCGGCAAACCTCGGCTACGATTTATCGAGCTCGTTCGAAGACCGGCAAAAATTTGATTCGCTTCTCGTGGTTTTTTCCGCAAAACCATTGCAGTTAATGGCTTCCCTTGCAGATTAGGAAACTGTTCACTTGAACATATCCAGCGCTTCGGCTTAAATTGAGCGCATGCAGCGCTCTGCTTCGCCGAAAGATCGACAAGCTGAGATCCGACAAATTTTCGCGATCCTGCACAAGTGGGGCATTCACACTCTTGGGCAATTTGCCGCGCTCAATCGAGAGGATCTCGGTGCCCGGCTCGGGTCGGAAGCAGTTCGCCTTTGGGAACGCGCCAACGGAAAAACGACGCGACTTCTCAAGCTGGTCCAGCCGCCGGAATCGTTTGCAGAAAGTTTCGAATTTGAAAATGAAATTGAAACAGCCGAGCCGCTCCTATTTATGCTGCGCCGCTTTTTGCAGCAGCTCGCGGTGCGGCTGAGCGCGATTTATCTCGTCGCGCGAGAACTAACGCTGCTGATCACTTTCGCCAACAAACAGCATTACGAACGCGTTTTCAAAATTCCACAGCCGACTAACGATGTCGATCTTCTCTTTCGCATGCTCCAGACGCATCTGGAGAATTTTAAATCTGAGCATCCGATCGTTGCCGTCGCGTTAGACGCGCAGCCGGTCAAACCCGCTTCGCAGCAATTTCGATTATTCGAAACGGCTCTGCGGAATCCTCAACAGCTTTACGAAACGCTCGCGCGCTTGACCGCATTGCTCGGCACCGACCGGGTCGGCACACCTGTTTTGGAAGAAACGCATCGGCCGGATGCATTTCGGATGGAGCCGTTCGCCTGGCAGCTGAACGGCTCAGTCGAGGCCAAACCGTTGCCGGCGGTTGCGCTACGAAGATTTCGACCGACCGAATCGGCGTCGTTTTTCCTTTCCGAAAACATGCCAGCACATTTTCGGAGCGCAAACCTCAGCGGCAAAGTCGCAGATCAACGCGGGCCTTATTTCGCTTCCAGCAATTGGTGGGACGAAAAATCGTGGACACGCGCCGAGTGGGACCTGCAACTGGAGGACGGCGTTGTGGTGCGTTGTCACCAAAGCGAAGACCAATGGGAGGTCGATGGAGTTTATGATTGAGGTACGCTTTAACGCTTTAACGATTCAACGAAACACATGTCTTACGTCGAATTGCGGGCGAACAGCGCTTTCAGTTTTCTGCGCGGCGCTTCGTTTCCCGAGCAACTAGCGGAGATCGCGGCCGAGCTGGAGATGCCGGCGATGGCTTTGCTCGATCGTAACGGTGTTTATGGTGCGCAGCGTTTTTCCGTCGCCGCGCGAGAACAAAATGTGCGGCCGATTGTTGGTTGCGAATTGTCGATGGAAGATAGCGCGATTCTGCCGGTGCTGGTTGAAAACAGAACCGGTTACAAAAATCTTTGCGAGCTGCTGACGCAAACGCATTTGCGCAGCGAAAAAGGGAAATGCGCAGTGCGATGGAATGAGTTGCCGCAGTTCGCACAAGGGTTGATAGCGTTATTGGGTAGCGCACGCAATGCCAGTCCGGCTCGGACCTCGTATGCTGGTTTCGGCGTCCCGCCGAAACGGACTTCGAAAAGTTCGCGATCGCGAGACGCAATCGCCAGCACGCGAGACGCGTGCGCTACCTGGAATTCTGAAGACCGCGCGCAGTTTCTTATTGAGGCTTTCGGTCGTGAAAATGTTTTCGTCGAACTTCAGCGACATTTTCTTCGCGGCGAGGAACGAATGAACCAACAGCTTGTCGATCTCGCCGCTCATTATCGATTGTCGATCTTAGCGACGAACGGCGTGCAGTACGCGAAGCGGTACGGACGGGAA
>CATPAW010000120.1 GCA_955652255.1 uncultured Chthoniobacterales bacterium
ACGCCAACCGCTCTCACCACTTCGCAGGTTGAACGTCTGCTCAAAGGCTTTCGTACCCTGCTCGATCTCTCGACATTGACAGAATGGACGGTGGAAGCGAATCCCGGAAGCGTCTCCCCGCGCAAGGCCGCTTTGTTTCGGGAGCACGGTGTGAATCGAATCAGTCTCGGCGTGCAATCCTGGGACGAGGAACTGCTAAAAATTCTCGGGCGCGAACACAATGCACCGCAGGCGGAGAGGTCATTTTCCATTCTGCGCGCGGCGGGATTCACAAATATAAATGTCGATCTTATGTTTGGGCTGCCGGGTCAAACCGCGCCGCAGTGGCGCTCGACCTTGGAAAAGACAATCAGCCTGCAACCCGAACATATCTCTGCTTACTGTCTAACTTACGAGGAGGACACGGAATTTTTCCTCCGCCAGGCACGCGGCGAGTTCCACGCCGATCCAGACGTCGACGCACAGTTGTTCGAAATGACGATGTCGATCTTGCAAAATGCGGGCTACGAGCATTACGAAATCTCGAACTACGCGCGGCCCGGCTTTTCCTCGGCACACAATGGCGCTTATTGGGCAGGCGACGACTATCTTGGGATCGGTCCAAGCGGATTCTCAACTCGTGGGTCGCAACGCTGGCAGAACGTTTCTAACTATCGCGATTACGCCGACCGGATTTTGTCGGGAAAATCGGCCATTGGCACGACGGAGCAACTCACTCCGGAAATGAAGCGCGCCGAGCGAATCGCTTTTTCATTGCGCACTGGTGAAGGGATCTCGGCGGAATCGCTCCGAACATGGCCGAAGGAAACGCAGGAGTTCGTCGCGCTCGGTTTGCTTCGACAATCAAATGGCAATTTCGTACTGACCACCGCTGGAAAATCGCTGGCCGATTCGGTAGCGGAAGCGTTTGTCTGAACCTGTAGCGGCGCTCTGCGAGTGCCGAATAAAAACATCCGGCGGTCACAGACCGCCGCTACAAATTATTCGACTGCGCCGTAGCGGCGTTGTCTTCGGCCATATTCTTCAACCGCAGCGAAGAGGTCCTTTTTCGTGAAATCGGGCCACAGTTTAGGCGTCACATACATTTCCGTGTAAGAAAGCTGCCAAAGAAGAAAGTTCGACAAACGCATTTCGCCCGAGGTGCGGATCAGCAAATCGGGATCGGGATAATATCGCGTATAGAGATGTTTGCTGAACATCTCAACGTCGATCATCGCCTTGTCGATGTGGCCGAGCTCGACCGCGCGAAGCAGGCTTTTGATTCCATCGATGATTTCCAGACGGCCGCCGTAACTGAGCGCCAGAATCAGCGTGAGTCCATTGTTGCCGGCGGTTTGCTCGATCGTTTTGTGAAGTTGCTCCTGGCAAGTCCCGGGAAGGTCGGTCAGCCGGCCGATCGCCTGAAGGCGAACATTTTTCTCAACCAGTTCGGGCGTTTTTTCCTTTAAAAATTTCTCGAGCAGGCGCATTAGGGCGAAGACCTCGCTTTTCGGGCGTTGCCAATTTTCGGCGGAAAAAGCGTAAAGAGTGAGGTATTCAATCTTGAGTTCGCCGCAGCCTTCCACACATTCGCGCGCGGCCTGCGCTCCTTGTTCATGTCCTTTGATCCGCGGGAAACCGCGCGCCTTGGCCCATCGACCATTGCCGTCCATGATGATGGCGACGTGCCGGGGAACAGATTTCATGGAGGCCACGGCTACAAAATAATCGTTTCACCGCGAGCCGGCCCGACACTGACGATCGATAATTTGGCTCCGGTGAGTGCGGAAATGTATTTGACGTAATCTTTTGCTGCTGAGGGCAGTTGCGAAAGTTTTCGCGCTGAATGCGTGGATTGATTCCAGCCGCGCATTTCTTTGTAAATCGGGTCGCAATTATCGAGCTGCGCCGCGTCGCACGGTGGAACATCCAGACGTTTTCGATTCAGCCGATACGCCACACAAACACGAATAGGATCGACATGGTCGAGCCCGTCCAGGTTTGTGATGGCAAGGTCGTCGATGCCGTTGATCATCGTTGCATAACGTGTGGCCACGGCATCAAACCAGCCGCAGCGGCGGGCACGCCCGGTTGTCGCTCCAAATTCGCGGCCCAGTTTGTGAAGCGTTGCGGCTAATTGTCGATCTTCGGAGGGCAACGCCCCTTCGCCTACGCGTGTCGTATACGCTTTCATCACTCCTACCACGCGGTCCATCCGATGCGGCGGTACTCCCGTGCCAGTGCACGCGCCGCCCGCAGTCGTATTTGATGAAGTCACGTAAGGATAAGTGCCGTGGTCGATATCGAGAAACGTCCCTTGTGCGCCTTCAAAGAGAATTTCCTTGCCGTGCTGAAGAGCGCGATGAAGATAAACTACCGTGTTGCAAACGAACGGGCGCAATTTTTTCCCCGCCGCCAGATAACTTTCGTTCACCTCGCGAAAACTGATCGGCTTCGCGCCGAGGGCCTGGAGAATGCTGTTGTTCTCGACAATTTTGGCCTGCAACTTTTTTGAGAAAAGGATCGGTTGCATCAAATCGGAAACGCGCAGCCCGGTGCGGGCGGCTTTATCGCCATAGGCCGGGCCGATCCCGCGTTTGGTCGTCCCTATTTTCGCGCGGCCTTTGCGCAGCTCACGCTGTTCGTCGATGACGCGGTGATAAGGCAAAACGAGATGGGCACAATCACTGATCAGCAAGTTTTTTCCAATTTTGATCCCCAATTTGCACAAACCGTCCATCTCGGAGAGGAGCGCGATTGGATCGATCACTACGCCGTTGCCGATCACGCACGTCTTCCCGCGCCGGAGAATTCCCGACGGGATCATGTGCAGGATGTATTTGGCGCCACGATGGATCACGGTGTGGCCCGCATTGTTCCCGCCCTGGCTGCGGACGACGACGTCGGCCTTTGCCGTGAGCACATCGATGATTTTCCCCTTCCCTTCGTCGCCCCATTGCGCGCCGATTAGAATCGTGTTCGCCATCGGAATTCGAAACAGGCAAAAAATTTTCCCGGTGCATCCGGCCGAATGCATTCGGGAGTACGGACGAACAATAGGTTGGCGCCAGACCACTGCAAGACATTTTGGCCCCGATTACTTGTCGATTCTTTTCAGTCGCTCCCGCCCGCTCCCACGGATGCAGACCGAAGACAAGGATTGCCATCTCACCGTGGACACAAATGCGCGGCTTTGCGTGAGAACGGCAAACCCGCATAAAACTCCGGCAAGAAATGTTTTCCGCATCGAAAGCGCCCGTCGTAGAGGAATTCATCCTTCATGAGAAGCGCCTATTTATAGGAAGCGTGGAACTTAACCGCTATTTCGCGGCGATCCGCACCACCGGAAGCGGAAAGCACAATCGCAATTCGTCCTCCAGATAGATCTCGACGTGATGCAACCCGTACTGCTGAAACTGAACGCCTCCGAAGTAATGCACGTTCGTCGCGTGTCCTTCCATCTCCTTGAGCACGAACTCCACTTCCGCCTGAGCAATGACTTGTTGTTCATCCACTCCCACAATTCGCGACTTTTGCCGGAATTTTCCCGCCCCGCTGCACCAACGCGCCCAGATGCAAAGACGCAAGCAATTGACCGGCAGCGCCGGCGCCGGGATAACGTTAATCACGCCGATCAGCGTCTGCATTCCGTTGAATTCACAACGGACATCTTCGCAAAGCAGGCAGCTCTGCAGATCGGGAAGGATTGCGTCGTTCGCCATCGGCAGTCGATTTTAGCTTACGCCGCGCAAGGCAAGCCCCAACAAAATGATCCCCCCAAGCGCGATCCGATAAATCGCAAAAGGTGCAAAGCCTCGGGTGCGCACCCAGCGTATAAACCAAGCGACCACACCGAGCGCGACGATGAATGAAACAACGAAGCCAATCGCGAGCAAAATCCATTGGTGCGTATTCACTGCCAGTGGCGCAAGATTGCCTTCCGTTGCGAAGTTGCGATTGGGCGCGAGCGTTTTGTAAAGATCATACAAGGTGGCCACGACCATTGTCGGCATGGAAAGAAAGAAAGAAAACTCGAGCGCAGCCGGCCGCGAGAGACCGGCCACTTGTCCGGCCGCGATCGTGGACATCGACCGCGACGTGCCGGGAAAAACCGCGGAAAGGATCTGCACTGCGCCGATCCACACCGCTTGCAGCAAATTCATTTCCTCCATGTGCGTCACGCGCGGGCGCGTGAAAGTTGCATCGACAATCCACATCGCGACTCCGCCGATGAGCAGCGCCGTCGCCATGACGACCAAGCTTTCCAAATTTTTGCCAATCACCTTTGTCAATGACCACGCAGGAAGCGCTGTGACCACAAACGCGATCAGCGTCAGGCTGAGCGGATGCGTCAGAAGGTTGCGGTCGCCGCGTTCGCCTTTCGGAAATGTGCCGATGAATTGAATGATGCGTTGCCAAAAATAAACTGGCAACGCCAGGATCGCGCCCAACTGGATCACGATCGTGTACATCTTCCAAAAGCTATCGTGGAGATCGAGATTGAGGAGCGCCTCAACAATCCGGAGATGCGCAGTCGAGCTCACGGGGAGGAATTCGGTGAGCCCTTCAACGATGCCGAGCAAGATTGACAAGAAAAAATCGAGCATAAAAAATTTCTCCTACTTCTTTAATTTCTACTTTCCACTTTATATTTCGATCGCCGCGAGTTCGGCCTCGACCATTTCGCCTACCAGCTGCGGAAAAGTTCCGGTCGGCTTCCACCCAAGCGCCCGGCGGATCTTGTCCGCACAACCGACCAGACTCGCCGGCTCGGTTGGACGATCGAAAGAGGGATCGCGCTTCACATATTTTTCCCAGGGAAGATTGACAACGGCGAAGGCGGCCTCAACAAATTCGCGCACGGAATGCGTTTCACCGGTCGCCACGACATAATCGTCCGCGGTTTTGTGTTGCAGCATCAGCCACATGGCTCTCGTGTAATCCTGGGCGCGGCCCCAGTCTCGCTGGCTCTCCAGATTGCCCAGGACAAGATCGACATCCAGGCCGCGCGCAATTCGCGCGACCCCGCGCGCGATCTTGCGCGTGACAAAATTTTCGCCGCGCCGCGGCGATTCGTGATTATAGAGAATACCGTTGCAAACAAACAGCCCATACGATTGCCGGTAAACGCGCACCAGTTGTGTGGCGAACGCTTTGGCGCAGCCGTAAGGGCTGGCCGGAAACATCGGTGTATTCTCCGTTTGCGGTGTTTCAGTTGCATTGCCAAAAATTTCGGAGCTTGAGGCGTGGTAAAACCGCACCGGTGCGGGCTGATCCCGCG
>CATPAW010000121.1 GCA_955652255.1 uncultured Chthoniobacterales bacterium
AGCCGTTTGCCGCGCGCCTGAAGCTCATCCTCCAAACGGTTAAAGCGCGCGACGAATTCATCAGTTGCGGCTTGCAGCGCGCTTTCCGCATCGAGTTTGCACTTGCGCGCCAGATTGACGACCGCAAAAAGCAAATCGCCGATCTCGTCCTCAATTTGTTGTCGATCTTGCGACGCCATCGCCGATTTCGTTTCCTCGAGTTCTTCTTCAACCTTTGCGATCACCTCATGCAGCTCGGCCCAATCGAAATTCACCCGCGCCGCTTTGCTTTGTGCTTTTTGCGCGCGCATCAACGCCGGAAGCGCGTCCGGCAAACTCGCCAGATAATGTTTATCGCTCTTCTTTTCATCGCGCTTGATCGCTTCCCACTGTTTTAAAACCGCACCGGCGTCGCGTGCGTTGCTTTTGCCAAAGACATGCGGATGACGCCGGATCAGTTTCTCCGTCACATCCCGAATAACATTGTCGATGTTAAATTGGCCGGCTTCGCACGCGATCTTGGCGTGCATCACGATGAGAAGGAGAAGATCGCCCAATTCTTCGCGAAAATTTGCGTTGTCGTCCGCCCGCACCGCACCGGCCACTTCGTAAGCTTCTTCAATCAATCCCGGCAAGAGCGACTCATGCGTTTGCTCGCGGTCCCATGGACAACCGCCGGGTGCGCGCAAGCGCGCGACGATTTCGCACAACTTCTCAAATTCACTCATTAAATCCGCCAGAGCGAACGGTGGGTGCCGAACTCGGAAATTTCGCCGGAAGATTTTTTGCCGACGTAAATCGTAATCCCGATCACGCCAATGAACGTGCCGACGAGGACGAACGCTACCAGCCAGGAAGGAATGTGACCAACGCGCAGCGCTCGATAAAAAGTAGGCACGCTGTCCATGGCCATCGGGGCGTGCAGAAAGATTTTCGTCACCCACGCGACGAGGATGAGGATGAAAATAAAAACGTAATTGCGTTTCAAGCGGCGGCCGATCGCTTCCAACTTGCTGATTTTGAAACAGGGCAGGATCAAATCTTCGCAGACGAGCTTCTTCCATTCGCCTTGGAGCAAGTCGCGGTTCTCCATCACCATTGGAACAAGGAAATGCGCTTCGAGCATGCGGATGCGCGCGCGAAACGCGTCATAAAAGCGATAGCGCCGGGCTTCGATCCAAAGCATCACCCAGACAATGGCGAGGTTGAAAAAGAAAATGATGTGCGGCACCTCGCGATTGGCAAAGGCGATGGTGATGATGGCCGTGCTGCTGGTGATGGCCCAGTTGGTCGTAATGTCGAGCCGCTGCCGCCAAACCATGATGCGCCCCATCTCGCCGCGATAAAAATGGGACATCGCATTGACGTAGCCCGGATCGTAAATGCTGCGCTGCAACGAGATCGTAGCCTCGTCCGTCGGCTGGTCTGGAGTGTTTTCGGCTGCCACGGTTGTCCGATTAACTGGATAACTGCCTTTGCCCGGATAATCCAATAAATCTCGTGGCCGCGGAAACAAGCAAACGGCTCGAAAAGATGGCAGCAAAATTGTCGGGCAGGCGCTTCCGCCTGCCGATCTCATGACAAATTCTGATTGTCGATCTTACGCGGGGATCGCTTCGGTCTCCCCGGCGCCTCGACTTACGGCGCGCTTGCTCATCCGGTAGCGCCAGATCGCAAAAGCGACAAACAAAAGATCGACAATCACAAACGTTGCGACATAAGTCTCGCCGCCGATGCCGAACCCGTAGGAGTGAAGTCCTTTTCCGAGCACGAAGTTCACACCGTACCACGCCATCAAGACCGCCAGGAAACAGACGACACTCGCCACCACCAGGCCGAATTGCGTCCACCAACCCGCGAGGCGGCCGTGCAACGTCAGGATATAACAGAGCAATGCGATCAGCGCCCATGTCTCTTTCGGGTCCCAACCCCAGAATCGTCCCCAGGAGTAATTCGCCCACACGCCGCCCAGGATCGTGCCTGTGGCAAGCAAGAGCACGCCGAGCTGCAATACGCGATACAACCAAAAATGCATCGGCGCGTCCGCGCGCGCGCCACTCGGATTGCGCGCGTAACGAAAAAGCAAGATATGCCCGAAACCCATGGCGAGCGCGAAGGCCGCGTAACTCAACGTGATCGTCAACACGTGCACCGTCAGCCAGAAATTATCGCGCAATACCGGCACGAGCGGATCGATACTCGACGGCATCGCGATCGGCATTTGATGCACGAGCAACAGCGCGGTGAGCGTGACTGGCAGGGCCGCGAGCAGATAGACCGGCGTGCGATAGCGAGAAAAGAAAATCATCCCAAAAAACGAGACGGCGAACGAGACCCAGATGATCGACTCATACATGTTCGTGACCGGCGGGCGGCCCGCGATCATGCACCGCATGACGATTCCGCTCGCGTGAAAGATGAGACCGAGGACGGCGATCGCGACGCCAACCTTGCGCAACGCGCCGCCGCGTTCGCGCAGATGCGCGATGAGCAAAACAAGAAATGCCAGGCCATACGACCAGATGGCGCGGTAAAATCCGTCGAAATGATTGTAGAAATATTCGAGGCGTAATTGTCGATCTTGCGGATAAATCGACGGACTCAATGCGCGCAATTCCTGGCGAAGCTGGTTCGACGCGCGGCTGAAATTAAATCCATCCCCCTGGACGTAGGCGGTGGCCAGCGTTTGCAACTGGATTTGGATGGGCGCGAATTGCGCGTCGATGTAATACCGGGAAAATTCCGGCGGCACCACCCAGGCATCCGTTTCGTTCTTCGCCGCGGGAATGATGAGGAACGCGCTTCCGTCCATCACGTGCGCGAAAAGCGCGAGCCGCTCGCTCACGCTTATTACCTCCTGCTGCAACCGGTCCAACGGCTTTTCCGCCCTGCGCAATTCGTGCGCCTCGTTCGCCAGCCGATTTAACTCCGGCAGCGCGGTCAACTGCGCGAAGGAGAATCGGCGTTGCGTTTTATCCAGACCGAGTTGCTCCTTCAATTTGCCAAATGGAACCAGAACCATCGGCTCAGTTTTCCAGTCATGCGTTTCAAGTAATGCCGACAAAACGAAATCATTCGGCGACCATTTCCTGGCGCCGCTGGTATATGTCGATCTTCCCGTGATTCGGATCAGCGTTTCTTTGGCGAAGGTATCGATCGGTTTGCGTCTCCCGTTGTCTTGAATGGCGAGCAGACCGAATTGTTTGAAATTGAGCGCGCCGTTGTCGCCGGCCGCCTGCTGCGCATGACCAACCTGGGCGGCGAAAACAACCATCAGAAATGCGAGACGACAAATCATTCGCGGTTTCAATTTGTCCATCACTTTATCCGGGACTGCCGCTTTCGACAAACAGATCCCTCGTTCGCGAAAGGACCAGTTGTGTTTCGTCAAAAGCCGGCTATACTGCCGCCGTTATTGGATTGTTCTGTTCTGTTCGTAGCATGGTAGATCGTCGGCTGAGATTTCCTCAGTGGTGATTTGAAACCCGATTCCCGGGAACGGCTCTGTAGCTGGCAGTTTTTCCAAATCAAATCACAATGAAACTATACGTAGGAAATCTCTCCTTTGAGACTACCGAGAACGATCTTCAAGATCTTTTCGAGCAACACGGCAAAGTCAGCGAAGTCGCGCTGATGATGGACCGCATGACCGGCAAATCGCGCGGCTTTGCATTCGTCACCATGGGCGACAACGCTGAAGCAAGCGCAGCCATGACCGCGCTCAACGGCAAGGAAGTCGGTGGGCGCACGCTCACCGTCAACGAGGCCCGCGCACGCGAAGAGCGTCCGCGTCCCTTTGCCGGAAATCGCCGGTAGAAAATTTGATCGCGCGCAGTCGGCCTCGAAAGTTCGGGGCCGGCTCGCCCGGTCGATGAAAAAGTCAATCTTTCTAATCCGCAGTTAGATCGACAATCATGAATGCAGAAAAGGCCATTGAAGTGGAAGGAACGATCATGTCCGTTCTTCCCGGCACCATGTTCCGGGTCGCGCTCGCGAACGAACATCTCGTGCTGGCGCATATTTCTGGTAAGATGCGGAAACGCTTTATTCGCCTCACCATCGGCGACCGCGTCAAAATGCAAATGTCACCCTACGATATCGATAAAGCGCGCATCGTTTATCGACTCGGCTAAATGGAATTTTATTTATGAACTTTTTTGGACCACCGACCGCGCCGAAAACAAAGGGACCAGTTATCAAACGCCTGCTCATTCGTTGCCCCTCGACCGCGAAACTGACGCCGAGCGGCCAAACCATCCGCGAAGAGCTCTGGGCAAACGCAAAAATCAAAAGCAGCAAAATGACCTGCCCGCATTGCCGCCAGGTCCACACCTGGACAAAAAAAGACGTCGTTTTAGCGCGGTGACCGCCGACACCCTCGGCGCCCGGGCGGCAAATTCAGAGCACGCCGACAGCGCGCGAGATCAGGACGATAACGATGGTGAGTGAGATGGCGATTTGCATCATCGTTAAACATTTGGACCAGCGCGCAAGCAGCGGCGCATCGGTCGGACCGAACGTGGAACTCTGCGTAAACGCGACGAAGAGATAATCGACAAAGCGCGGGCGCCATCCGTCGATGCCGAAGCGGCCGCGCTCTATCTTCTCAATCTGCATTTGCGGAAAAACAAAACTGCGGCTGCCGAATTCCCGCCGTTGATGCCGGAGCGTGGGCCCGCCGCCATCCAGCCGCCAGTACCAAAGCGCGAAGACCAACACGTTCGTTAGCCAAAGCTCGGCGCCGGAGCACAAAAGCGCGACCGGCGCTTCCTTGTGCGCCGGCACGGCCGCGACGAGCAAAACGATCGACGCAATCAGTGCCAGCGTAATCACGCTGCTGATGATGATGCCGAGCGCGTGATTTAACGAATGCTTCCCCATGCGATGGGCGACAATCGTTGGCGTAACCAGAATCACGATCACGGCTGGCAACAGCCAGGTCGGCCCGACAATTAACGTCCGCGGCAACGCTAAATAAATCCCGCCGATCGCGAGCAATGCCAAAAGGGCCTGCCACCGCGGCTCGGGCTTGTCGATCTTGCCAGCCAGCTCAGTCACGCCGCACAGCTATAACATGCCAAGATCGACATGCGAACTTCGTAATGCTTGATAATATCACATTGATGGGCAGCCAGTTTTTTCGACTTATCGCGGCGCTTGCGATGATGCTTGCGTTAAGCGCGGCCAATTATCCACCGCCGACGGAAGGCGATTACACGATTCGCGATTTTAAGTTCACTTCGGGCGAAAGTTTACCGGAGTTGCGGATTCATTATCGGACGCTGGGGAAGGCGGAGAAAGACGCACAAGGCAAGACGCGCAACGCGGTGCTCATCATGCACGGAACGACCGGCAGCGGCGCGCAATTTATCCGACCGGAATTTGCGGGCGAACTTTTCGGGAAAGATCAGCCACTCGACGCCACGAAATTTTTCATCGTGCTGCCGGATGGGATCGGTCACGGCAAATCGAGCAAGCCGAGCGATGCAATGCACGCGAAGTTTCCGCACTACGGGTACATCGACATGGTGGAAGCGCAGTATCGTTTGCTCACCGACGGACTGGGCGTCAATCATTCGCGATTGGTCATGGGCACGTCGATGGGTGGAATGCACACTTGGTTGTGGGGCGAAATGCATCCCGAGTTCATGGACGCGCTCATGGCGCTGGCCAGTTTGCCGACGCAAATTTCCGGGCGCAACCGCGCCTGGCGCCGCATCATCATCGACGCGATCCGCAACTCTCCGACATGGAAGGGCGGCGATTACATCTCGCAGCCGATGAGCCTGCGCACCGCGGCCGAAATCCTCTGGTTCATGAGCAGCAACCCGGTCCTGCGACAAAAGGAAGCGCCGACGCTAACGAAAACCGATGAGGCGCTCGACAAGTTTGTGGCCGATTACATGGAAACCGCCGACACGAACGACGTGCTTTACGCGCTGGAAGCGTCGCACGATTACGATCCGGGGCCGAACCTCGAAAAAATTCGCGCGCCGCTCCTCGCGATCAATTCCGCGGATGACTTGATCAATCCTCCTGAGCTCGGCGTTCTTGAGCGCGAGATCAAACGCGTCCCGCACGGCCGCGCCATCGTTATTCCGCTCAGCGATAAAACCCGCGGTCACGGCAGTCACACCGCGGCGGCGTTGTGGAAAGATGAGGTGGCGAAACTGCTGAAGGAATCCGAGCCGCAGGAATCAGCGAGATAAGCCGGGTTTATTGGCTAGCGCTATCGGGCGGCGGCAAACCGAGACGTTTCAACTTTGATGTAGTAGAGAACCACTGAAGCCAGAATCATGGCCGGTATTCCCATGAACCGTTCCCCGATAATCAGCGCAAGCAACGTAAGCCAGACCGGATTCTTGATCCGGTCTCCAATGATTTTGCTGCAGACGGAGAGAAAGCAGGCAGAACGAATCGGGGCCGGTGAGACCTCGCGCAAACAAGTCAAGTTTGGCGATTACTTAAAAAAGCGCTCCGCGAATCCGGGATACACATTTCTCCAATATTTGCGCGACGTCGGTGGCGCTATCGAGGAGTAACGCGCCGGGACAAGATCGACAATTAGACGTGCGCGGTTGAAACCGAAGCACGCGCGGGCAACGTTAGCTATTCGATGGAATCAACTCGCACGATCAGGTTGCGCTGGCTGCACGGCACGGTCCACGACGTGACCCACCAGCTGGCTGGGTTGCGCTTTTCGCGCTCCGGTCCGCATGCCTGGCGGCCGGCCATCAACGCCTATCGATGCGAAAAATGCATCACGATTTGTGTCGATCTTGCCGGAGTCGAGCGCTCGGATATCGATCTGGCGATTGAAGCTCAGCGGTTGTTGATCCGCGGTGTGCGCGATGTGCCAGAGCCACGTGGCAAGGAAGATCCCGCTTTGCAAATGATCGCGATGGAAATCGATTACGGCCCATTCGAACGCGAAGTACGGCTGCCCGACGAAGTCGATGTAAAAAAAGTGCGCGCGGAGCAGAAGAACGGCTTGCTCTGGATTCATTTGCCGCTCAAAAAATCATGAGCGCAGAATTATTGGAAGCGCTTCAGCCCGGCGGCGGGGCTAATCAGTTGCCATCTTACGGGCCGGCGATTGGCGGCGCGGAGCA
The DNA here is from genome assembly GCA_955652255.1 of uncultured Chthoniobacterales bacterium. GTDB lineage: Bacteria > Verrucomicrobiota > Verrucomicrobiia > Chthoniobacterales > UBA10450 > UBA10450. Next base: position 7,092 of record CATPAW010000121.1, read on the forward strand.
AATTCAACCACCAAAGATCCCGGATACATTGTCGATCTTGCCATTGCGCGGGTTTGTCATTTTTCCGGGAACAGTCGCGCCGCTCAATGTGCGCCGGACAGGATCGATCAAGCTTCTCGACGAAACCTTGCCCCTAACCAAGATCGTCGGTTTGATCGCGCAGCGCGATGAGAGCAAGGAAGATCCGGAGCCGCAGGACCTCTACACCGTCGGCACCGCGGCGATTGTGCTGAAACTCTTGCGACAGGCTGACGATCATGTCGTCGCGCTCGTACAGGGCCTGCGCCGGTTTTCGCTGCGCAAAATCGTGACGACGCACCCGTATTTGCGCGCCGAGATTGCATTGCTGGATTCGACTGCGCCGCCGCAAGCGAAGGAGTTCGAGGCCGAATTTCGAAATCTGCGCGACTCGGCCGCGCAACTCTTCGATTTGGTGCCGGAAGCGCCGGAGGGAACGGGCGCAATTGTTCGTAGCATCGAAAGCGCGGAACAATTGGTCGATTTTCTCGCACCAAATCTGAATGTCGATCTTGCCCAAAAGCAGGCAATTTTGGAAGAGCTCGACGTCGCGAAGCGGTTGCGCGCAGTGCAAACGCACATCGCGACGCAGCTTGAGATCGCGCAGATCCAACAAAAGCTGCAGAAGGATGTGGCTTCGCAATTTTCCGATGCGCAACGCAAGGCTTACTTGCGCTCGCAACTGAAGGCCATCCAGCAGGAACTCGGCGAAGGCGATACCGGCGCCGATCAGCAGATTGCGCAGCTGCGCACGCGGCTCGAGGAAGCGAAACCGCCGGCCGATGTGCTGGCACAAACGGAACGCGAATTGAAACGGCTCGATTTCATTCCTCCAGCCAGTCCGGAATATTCTGTTATTGTCACGTACGTCGAAACGATCGCGGAACTGCCCTGGTCGAAATTGACCGAAGACAACATCGATCTCGATCAGGCTCAACGAATTCTCGATCGCGACCACTACGATCTCGAAAAAGTGAAGCGCCGCTTGATCGAATATCTGGCCGTGCGCAAACTGAATCCGCGAGGGCATGGACCGATCTTGTGTTTTGTCGGGCCGCCCGGCGTCGGCAAAACCAGTTTGGGTCAATCGATCGCCGACGCGCTCGGCCGCAAGTTTGCGCGCATGAGTCTGGGCGGCATTCGCGACGAAGCGGAAATTCGCGGGCATCGTCGCACTTACATCGGCTCGATGCCGGGCCGAATCATTCAGGAATTGCGGCGCGCCGGCACGCGCAACCCGATTATGATGCTTGATGAGGTCGACAAGATCGGCGTGGATTTTCGCGGCGATCCGGCCAGCGCGTTGCTTGAAGTGCTCGACCCACGGCAGAACTTTTCCTTCGTCGATCGTTACCTCGATGTGCCGTTCGATTTGTCCCAGGTCATTTTCATCGCCACGGCCAATTACATCGATGCCGTGCCCGAACCGTTGCGCGACCGCATGGAAATTATTTCGCTGCCCGGTTACACCGAACGCGAGAAGCTGGAGATCGCAAAACGCTATCTGGTGCGGCGACAACTTGAAGAGAACGGACTGAAACCGGAGCAGTGCGAGTGGCAGGACGAAGCATTTCGTCGCGTCATCAACGATTACACGCACGAAGCCGGCGTGCGCGAACTCGAGCGGCAAATCGGCGCGGTCTGCCGCGCCGTCGCGGCGAAATGTGCGCGCGGCGAATGCGAGCGTGTCACGATCACGCCTGAGTTCGTGGCCCAAACGCTTGGGCCGGCGCGTTTTGTGCGAGAGACCAAACTGGCAACGAGCAAACCGGGTGTCGCTACCGGACTCGCGTATACACCGTACGGCGGCGAAGTTTTGTACATCGAGGCCACCCGTTATCCCGGAAAAGGAAACGTCATTCTCACCGGACAAATTGGCGACGTGATGAAGGAATCAGTCCAGGCCGCGCTCAGTCTGGTGCGCACGCGCGCGAACGAGATCGGCGCGAAACCGGAGGAATTTCGCGACAACGACATTCATGTGCACGTTCCCGCTGGCGCAGTGCCGAAGGATGGACCGTCTGCGGGCGTGGCCATGTTCACCGCGCTCGCTTCGCTTTTCAGCAACACGCCGGTCCGTTCGGATGTTGCCATGACCGGTGAAATCACATTGCGCGGACTCGTGTTGCCGATCGGTGGATTAAAGGAAAAGAGTCTGGGCGCAATGCGGGCCGGTGTTTCCACGGTTATCATTCCGAAGCTGAACGAAAAAGATCTGGTCGATGTCCCGGCAGAAGCGAAAGAGAAATTGAAATTCGTCCCGGTTGAGAATGTCGATCAAGTTCTCGACGTCGCCCTGGAAAAGACCGACGCGGCCCCTGAACGGAAGCTAGCCGCGAGCTAAAACGAAACAGGCGCTCGACCTCGCCACTGGCGTCGTTCAAACTCGGCGCATGTTTCGCTCTTTCTGTCTGGGCCTGTTTGTTCTTCTCCCGTCCGTTTCGTTGTTGTCCGAGCAAGATCGACAATCGCCATCTCAATTCGACGTCGTCATCAAAAACGGAAAGGTTTACGACGGATCGGGTAACGAACCGCAACGTGTCGATGTTGCGATTCGCGGGGACCGCATCAGCGGCGTCGGCGATTTTTCAAAAGCGACTGCGAAAAATATTGTCGATGCGAACGGACTCGCGGTCGCACCGGGATTCATCAACATGCTTTCGTGGTCGAACGAATCGTTGATTCAAGACGGGCGATCGCAAAGCGAGATCCGGCAAGGAGTCACCACCGAGATCATGGGCGAAGGCGAATCGATGGGGCCGGTGAACGATCGCGTCCGCGAACACATGCTGCGCCAGCAAACCGACATCAAATACGAAATCAAGTGGAACACGTTGGCCGAGTATCTGCGTTATCTCGAGAGTGGCGGCGTCTCCTGCAATGTCGCGTCCTTCATTGGCGCGGCCACGATTCGTGAAAATGTGATTGGCTTTGAAGACAAGGCGCCAACGCCGCCGCAACTCGATGAGATGCGGGCGCTCGTGCGCAAAGAGATGGAGGCGGGCGCGCTCGGGATCGGCACAGCGTTGATTTATCCGCCGGCGTTTTATGCGAAGACGGAAGAGATCATCGAGCTGTGCAAGGTGGCCGCAAAATATAAAGGCAAATACATCTCGCACATGCGCAGCGAGGGAAATCGATTGCTGGAAGCGTTCGACGAACTGGTCCAGATCAGCCGGGAAGCAAAAATTCCGGCTGAGGTTTATCACATCAAAGCCGCCGGACGACAAAACTGGGGCAAGATCGACAATCTGCTTTCGCGAATCGAAGCGGCGCAAAAAGAGGGCCTCAACATCCGCGCCAACATGTACACCTACACCGCCGCCGGGACGGGGCTCGATGCCTGTTTGCCGCCTTGGACCGAAGACGGCGGTTACCCGGCGTTGTTCAAACGGTTGCGGGACCCGGCGACGCGAGAAAAGATTGCCGCCGAGGTCGGCAAAGACAGCGACCAGTGGGAAAATCTTTATATCGGCGCCGGTTCGCCCAACAACATTTTGCTGGTCGGATTCAAATCGGACAAGCTGAAACCGCTCACTGGCAAATCGCTCGCCGAAGTCGCGAAGATGCGCGGCAAGGATCCGATCACCACCGTTATGGATTTGATCGCGGAAGACGAGTCGCGCATCGGCACGATTTATCTTTTGATGTCAGAAGAGAACGTGAAAAAGGAAATGGCCAAGCCATGGATTTCTTTTTGTTCCGATGAAGCATCGCAGGCGCCGGAAGGCGTCTTTCTGAAATCGAATCCGCATCCGCGCGCCTATGGCAGTTTTGCGCGCGTGCTCGGCAAATATGCGCGCGATGACAAAGTGATTTCGCTGGCGGAAGCGGTCCGGCGATTAAGCGGTTTGCCCGCTACGAACCTCTGCCTCGATCACCGCGGTTTCATCAAGGAAGGAATGTTCGCCGATGTAGTCGTGTTCGACCCGGCAACAATCGCGGACCGCGCGACGTTCGAAAAACCGCACCAGTACGCCATCGGCGTGAAGCAGGTTTTTGTAAATGGCGTGCAAGTAATCAAAGACGGCGAGCACACTGGCGCCAAACCGGGCCGCGCGCTTTGGGGGCCGGGAAAATTATAGTCGCTCGATCCGGCCGACCCTAGGAGGCAATCGCTTCTTCGGGAACGCGCACGTGCTTTTGACTTTTCAACGGAGCCGGCGCAATCACCGGCGCGACCGCAGTTCCTCTGCGAAAACCGCGCACGTAAAACATGAGAAAGACGCCGTTGACAACGAGGAGCGAGCCGATCCATTTCAGCAACCAGCCTGGATCGCGCAAAATTTGCACGGTGCTTTGACCGAGATTGTCCGGATTCCACGAGGCCTGGGAGATTTTGTAGGTCAGGCCAGTCCAGGTGTGCAACCACGCGCCGGGAAAACTAAACGGGTTGTTCATCCAACATTGGCCGGTCGCGCTCTCGCCTTCGGCAGTGGAAATGCGCAATGTGCTTTTGAATCCGGCGGGAGCATCGCTGCCTTCGTTGCGTTTCACTTCGAAATCGACCAATTCGAGAGCGATCGGCAGTGGAATCACTTTCCAACCGTAAGCGACCTGGGTCTCGTTCGGCGAAGTTGGGACCGCGATCTGCCAGCCAGCCGGGACCCATTGCTCGAACGTTTCACCGTTTTGCTCGAGGCGAACTCGGACGCCGTCGGGTAAATCCGCCGCCGGCGAAGATGCCGATGTCTTCATTGGCGCGAAATCCATCCACGGTTCGGCGTGCGGCATTGTCTTGTCGATCTTGAGTTGCCAATCGGCCCAACCGGTGGCGAGCGGCTTGTTGATGTCGATCTTGCCGGTTGAAGCACCGGTTTTGCGTGAAACAAGTTCGTAACTGAGCAATCCGTCCTCCGCGACAAAAAGCGTAAGCCGATTTGGTGTTTCGCTGCCGGCTGGCGGCATGGTGGGCGGACCGCCGTTGGTGGTTAATTCGTTGCCGCCATGTGGATTTTTGCTCGCGGGCGCTGCGGCGGGAGTGCCTTTGCCGTGAATTGTGACGAGCACCGCCGGATTATTTGGCTGCTCGGTTAGCGAACCCGGTTTGCCGTCCTGAATCCGGAAGTCCGCCCAATAATTGTCGATCTTGAGCGTGAATGGCGTGCCATCGATCGCGACTTCGCGCCCAAGATTTTCCGCGACATCGAAACTCGCTTCTTTTCCGTTTAACAAAATCGCCACACGGCCTTTGTTTCCCTTTTCTGGCGCGAGCAATTGCACTTTTGCGCCGATGCTGCCTCCTTTCGCGACACGGCCAATTTGTTCATCGGGCGCTTTGCTGAATGCAAAGATCGACTCCTCAAGATCGACATCTGGTTGGTGGCTCGTGCTCGACGGGCGATTCGGCGAATCGCCCCTACCTGCGTCTCGCGCAACGCCGCGCTTAAGTTCGATGTTCGCGAGTCCCATCGAGAAATTTCCATGCTGCGGATCGTCGACCAGTAACCAGCTTTCGAGATGCTGGTTCATCAACGCGGTAGAGATCGTGAAATGCAGCGCGGGCGCGCCGCCATCAGCGAGCGGTCGTGGGTTCAACTTCCCTTCAATCGCGGCCGCGTAATCGATGATGCTCAAGCGCGCGCCACTTGCGAGCACGCCAAGTTCTTTCGGATGATCCGGATTCGGCGGATGATGCAAAAATTCCGCGGCGTAACCTTTGACGATGCCGTCGGTGTCATGGATGCGGAGCTGATGTTGATTGACAAGTAGCCGGTTGGTTGGCGGCTCGCCTTTGAAAAGCGTGATCGTGCCTTCCGTTCCCCAAATCCGGCCGATGAGCGAACCGGTGAGCAAGGTGATGATGCCGAGATGAGTGATGAGAAAGGCGACGTGATGTTTGCGCCACGGCCAGCGTGAGATCGCGGAGACGGCGAGGTTCGCGCCGAGCAGGATCAGCCAAAGATTGAACCACGGCGCGCCGTAAACGTAGGCGCGCGCCACGTTCGCGTCGAAACTCGATTCGTAAAGCGTTCCGGCGATCGCGGCAACAATCAAAACCGCGAGCAGAACAACTGCGAGTTTAAGCGATGCAAAAAAACGAAAGAGCGGATTTTCTTGCCAAACCGGACGCGCGGATGAATTCGAATTGGCCATGCGAAGATCGACATCTTCCGCGAGGATAATGCCGCGTTCAATCGCGGAGTTATCAGTGTCCGATCCTGCGGGGGAAGCGGTTCGCTGCCCCAAGGGACGCTAGCGGCGTCTCGCACAATTCAATCTTCGACGGTCATAGACCACCGCTTCGCTCTGAACGTGGCACGGGGGTTTACGCGCGAGCGTAGCCCGGAACAGCCGGTCAATCCGTCCACGCTTTCCAGCGTTTCCGGATCGGCTTTGTATAACGGTGGATGTCGATGTTTCTTACGCGGTCGACGCCTTCCTTCATCGCTTCGGCCGAATCTTCGTACTTTTCCTTCACCGATTTGAAGAACGGCCAGAGAAAAGGCAATGACAGAAAGCTCCAATGCATGCTCCCAAGCGAAGGCTTTACCTTGGTTTCCCTCTCTTCCGAAGTTGAGGCGTAACGGATTGCCAAGCCGATGGCGAGACCGATGGCGAGCGCACCGAGAATAGTGGGCACGGGGTTCTCGCGCAGGAAAAATTCTGTGCGCTCTCGAACATTACCTGCTTTTTCTTTCGTCTGCTCCCAGGTATCGCCTGCGGCAGCCGAGACTTTGCGAGCCGTTTGCCGCAAACGCCGCCTCGCACCAGATTCAATCTTCTCTTCGCCGGATGGCGGCGGGGCAGAAAGAGGTTCGTCTTCCACAAAATCGTCGCTGTTTGGATTGATCATGCAATCGATTCGTAACTGAACCCGCTTCTGCGTTTCTCGGGCTGTTCTTCACGTCAGACGCGGCCTCGAATCGCGAAACAAGATTAAGCAGAAGAGCAAAAAGGGCAACGTGCGATACGGCGTCAGTTCTCTCTTCGAATGTGTCCGTTCGATTTGTCCGTCGCTTTACGGCGCGAGCCGATCAATCAACCAGGAACCGTCCGCCTGCCGCGTGTAACGAAATCGATCGTGCAAGCGGTCCGGGCGGCCTTGCCAAAATTCCATCGTTTGCGGCGCCAGTCGATACCCGCCCCAATGCGGTGGCAGTGGGATTGGTTTATCGGCGAAGCGCTCGGTCATCTCCGCCATGCGCGCGTCGAGCACGCGGCGCGCATCCAGCACTTCGGTTTGGCGCGAGGCCCACGCGCCGAGCTGGCTCCCAACCGGGCGCGAATGAAAATAACGCGCCGATTCCTCACGCGAAGTTTCTTCTACTTTGCCGTTGATACGGATTTGCCGATCCAGTTCGATCCAATAAAAGGCGAGCGCGGCAAAGGGATTTGCCTCGAGCTGCTGCCCCTTTTCACTTTGATAATTCGTGAAGAAGACAAAGCCGTCCTGGTCGAATCCTTTTAATAACACGACGCGCACCGACGGCCTCGCATCCGGCCCGGCGGTGGCGAGACTCATGGCATTGACGTCGCGAATACCAGCTTCAATCGCGGCGGTGAACCAGTTTGAGAATTGTTTAATTGGATCGGGATCGAGATCGCGACGGCGCAGACCATGCGCAGCATGTTCATAACGCGAAGCGGCAGGATCATGCGGCGTCTCCAACATGTGCCGCACAATATTCGCGAGATCGAAATTGTCGATCTATTCGACTAAGCTCAGGACGAGCTTTTGCGATCGCCGAATACCTCGAGCGCGGAAAACAAGCAGACCTTCTGTCCGAAGAAAAGGCTTTAGTCGATAACGCGCTGGCGAACCTGAATCCACGAGGCCAGCGCGAGTAAGGCCTCCGGGCCAGCGACCCGGCAGATCGTGATCCAACCGTTTGGTATGAGAGGGTCTGAATAGGGCCGAAATGGCACCCAAACTGCTTATAATTGTCATAGTGGCTAAATGAGACCGCTGTCCCATAAACCGCTCGGCCCGAACGTCGAGAAAGCCAATCATTCTTCCACTCGTGGCTCACTCCCGGCGTGCTTCGGCTCATGGTGGGTGTAGCGGAAATACAAATTGCGGAGATAAATCGGGCGCGGAAGGAAACTTTGCAGCACGCCCACGGAGTCGTGCCGGTAGATCGCGAAATAGGCGAGTAACAAAAACGATCCGAGAGCGCTGCACTCCCAGAATCCAAACGGAATCACGCTCTTGCGCGCCCGCTCCGAAGCGATCCACTGGATCAAGAAGCGCAGGCCGAAAATGAGGCTGCCGCTCAGGCCGATAATTTTCCACGGGGTCAGCGCGAGCCCGAAGAATTTCGTCTCGGCCAGAAAATGTAAGCTGTTCATAACGGCGGGAACGTTGAGACAGATCACGCGACCTGAACAGCTTTTTTGTTCTCGGGAGCCTGTAGGACGTCTTTGTGATACGCCGCATAATCTCACGACGGCGGTTGGCACAACCGCCCTACAATTTTGTTCATTCTGTTAATTCTGTCTAAATTGCGCCATGACCTCGATCTGGACCCACGCAAATCCGCAATTGCGCGATCTGTTCGTTTACGAACCTGGGAAACCGATCGAGGAAACGGCGCGCGAACTCGATGTCGATCCAAACGTGATCATCAAGCTCGCCTCAAACGAAAACCCGCTCGGGCCGTCGCCGAGAGCGCTCGACGCCATGCGTGACGCGCTGGAGAACGCGCGGCTTTACCCCGATGGCGGCGGTTTTTATTTACGGAACGCGCTCGCGGCCAAACTGGATTTCGCGCCCGAGAACATCATTCTCGGCAATGGCTCGAACGAAATAATCGAGTTTCTCGGCCATGCCTTTCTCAATCGCGATGATGAAGTGATCACCTCCGAGCACGCCTTCATCGCCTACAAACTGATCGCGACCCTTTTCGGCGCGCGCACGATTGAAACGCCAAGCCTGGATTATCGCCACCATCTTGACCCGATGCTCGACGCGATCACGCCAAAAACGAAAATGATCTTCATCGCCAATCCGAACAATCCGACCGGCACCTTGCTCGCGCAGGATAAGATCGACAATTTCATCTCGCGCGTGCCGGAGAGCATCGTCACGATTTTCGACGAAGCTTATTTCGAGCTCCTGAACGACCCGCCCGACGCGCTTCGCCACGTTCGCGAAGGGCGAAACATCGTGGTCCTGCGCACCTTTTCAAAAATTCACGGCCTGGCCAGCCTGCGGATTGGTTATGGCATCGCATCGCGCGACTTGATCGACGTGCTGCAGAAAACGCGACAACCGTTCAACGTCAACGGCATTGCCCAGGCCGGCGCCTTGGCCGCGCTCAACGATCAGGCGTATCAACGCAAAACGAAAGAGGTCGTCGATGCCGGGCGCGCCTACCTGGAAGAACAATTCCGCGACATGCAGCTTGGGTTTGTGCCGGGCGCAGCAAATTTTGTCATGGTCAACGTCCGCGACGGCGCCGCCGTTTTTAAAAAATTGCTGGCGCGCAAAATCATCGTCCGTCCGCTCAAAGGCTACAACTTGCCGGAATGGGTCCGCATCTCCGTCGGGACAATGGAACGAAACAAAAAATGCATTGCAGCGCTGAAGGAAGTTCTCTCGTAAGATCGACATCCGTCGAAGATCGGCAATCGATGGCCGGCGACACGATCGCGGCCATCTCCACGCCCGCCGGTGAAGGCGCCATCGCTCTCGTCCGTCTTTCGGGCGGCGATGCCATCATCGTCGCCGACAAAATTTTTCGCGGCAAAGAAAAGCCGTCGGAATTTGCGCCGCAGGTCCAGCATCTCGGCGAGATTGTCGATGAAACGGGCCGATTGATCGATCAAGTGATGATCTCGATTCATCGCACGCCCGCCAGTTACACCGGCGAGGATTTGGTCGAGATCAGTTGTCACGGCGGCACATTGGTCAGCGCGAAAGTGCTCGACGCTTGTCTGCGCGCCGGCGCCCGCGCGGCGCGACCCGGCGAATTTACCGAACGCGCGTTCCTCAACGGCAAAATGGACCTTACCCAAGCCGAAGCGGTCATCGATTTAATTCGCGCCAAAACCGATCTCGCTTTGCACTCCGCCACCGGGCAACTCGAAGGC
>CATPAW010000122.1 GCA_955652255.1 uncultured Chthoniobacterales bacterium
CGCTAAGAAGTTCGAGCGCTTTCAACGAAGCGGCGACGACCGGCGGGGCGATCGTGTTTGAAAACAGGTAGGGACGCGATCGTTGCCGCAAAAGATCGACAATCTCTTTGCGACCGCCGGTATAACCGCCGCTCGCGCCGCCGAGCGCTTTACCGAGTGTGCCGGTGATGATGTCGATCTTGCCCATCACGCCGCAATGTTCGTGCGTGCCCCGGCCGGTCTTACCAAGAAATCCAGCGGCGTGCGCGTCGTCGATCATGGTAAGCGCGCTGTATTTTTCGGCAAGATCGACAATCGCTTTCAAGTTCGCGATCGTTCCGTCCATCGAGAAACAGCCGTCCGTCGCGATCAAACGAAAGCGCGCACCTTTTGCGGCAGTCAGCTGCGCTTCGAGATCGGCCATGTCGCTGTGCTTGTAACGAAAGCGCTGCGCTTTGCAGAGCCGAATGCCGTCGATGATGCTGGCGTGATTCAATTCATCGCTGATGACCGCGTCCTTTTCGGCGAGCAGCGTTTCGAATAAACCGCCATTGGCATCGAAGCATGACGGGTAAAGAATCGTGTCCTCAGTCCCGAGAAATTTTGTGAGCGCGGCTTCGAGTTCTTTGTGAATGTCCTGCGTGCCGCAGATGAAGCGCACGCTGGCCATACCAAAGCCATGGGTGTCGAGCGCTTCCTTCGCGGCAGCGATGAGTGCGGGATGATCGGCCAGGCCGAGATAATTGTTCGCGCACATGTTGAGCACGCGTTTGCCGCCGGCGATCTCGATCTTCGCGTCTTGCGGGCTGGTGATGATGCGCTCGGTTTTGTAAAGACCTTGCGATTTTATTTCATCCAGTGTGCGCGAAACCTGCTGTTCAAATTGGTCGAGCATGATCAACCGCAGATTACGCAGATTTACGCGGATTGAAAAAATGAATCTGGAAACTGTGATTTTAGCGGCTTTCCTCCCAAAAATAACTGTTGCGGAAAGTTGTGAATAACTGTTAATAACTCCCGATCTCCCTTGGCTACCCCCCGAATCTTTCTTTTATCGCTGCTCGTCATCAGCGCTCTTTTTCTTGGCGCTTGCGGAACGACCAGGACGCGCGCCCTGCCGCAATACGAACCGCCGCTGGCGAAAACTGATTTCCAAAATGTGCGCACGACCGCCTACACGCACACCGAAGCCGACCATCGCGAGTTCACCAATCACAACGCGCTGGGCGGCGAATTGCACGCCGCCGACCCGGCGATTCATCGAGCGGAAAACATCGCACGCGCCCTTGCAGTTTACGATAGTGACGATGTCGATCTACGGCGCGTGTCGAACTCGGGCGTGACACTGCAACCGTTCTCTATCGATGAAACGAGGACAACTACACGCCTGACCGCGACAACGCGCGTAACCAAAACAACACGCCGGGTGAAGCGCGCGGTCGCGGTTACTAAACCGCCGCGAATCGGCAGCGCTGCGGCTGACTGGTCGCGCTGGCCGGTGGGCACAACCTTCCGTCTGCTTTCAACCGGACAAATCTATCGCGTCGATGATTACGGTTGGGCGCTGTCGGGTCGCAACACGATCGATCTTTACATGGCGAACTCGCGCGACATGAACACATGGGGCGCGCGCCAGGAACCGATTCAAATTCTGCGGTGGGGCGATCCGCAACAAAGTTTGCAGTTCCTCCAATCCCACCAGGACTACAAGCACATCAAACGAATGGTCCTGGAACTCGAAGGCCAGGACGCGGCGGCTGCGAGCTTGGAATAGCGAAGGGTCACCGCTGCCGCTCGGTTCTAAATTACCGAGCGGCTTCACTGATAGAATTCATCGCCAAAGGGAAATGAATTCAAGAACAAGTTTTTGAAACCGCCGCGCCTTCAAGAACGTCAAACTAATTCAGCGAAGCTTTGATATAGTGCGCGCCACGCAATGCGCGCGGCATGGTCCGTGATCTCAAATGGCACCGACATCAAACGCAAAGCGAATGGAATGAGCGCGCTCCTATCGTTAGGCAATTGGACTGCGCCGATATTTCCGCCGCCGATTTTTCCGAACGGCCAGGAATCAAAGAGCCATTCCGCTCCATATGCGGCTCCCCAGCTCAATCTCTGACCAGCTTCGATCGCCTTTCGGCCAATCGTGCCCAATTGAATATCGTGCAACACAATCCATCCTCTGCTCCTGATATAGGGCGTGAGTCGCAAGAGGTCGAGCAAGGGCGAGGGATGTCGGTGGTCGGCGTCGATAAACACGATTTCGAGTTCGTCACGTTTCGCCAGTTCGCTGACCACTGTAGAATTGTGCGGGATGCGCAAGCGAATCATTGAGGCAAGTTGAGGAAACGATTCGGCAATCTCGAACCCGGTCGGGCGTGTCTCATCAATGAGGCATTTTGATAGAACGTCGATTGTGTCGACCCAGCTCTCGCTGTCTTTTCCATGCTGGCGACGGAGAGCGGCCGCGATAATTGCTGCCGAGAAACCGGTCAAAGTTCCGATTTCAACCACGCGTTTCGGCGCGAGAATGCTAACGAGAGCGGTAAGGAAGAAATAATCGCTTATTCCGATCGTGCCCGGATACTGGATTTGCCGATTCACCATTGACCGCAGAAATTCCAGCTCGCTTGGCGGTGGAGTTTTTCCAGCGACCCCCAACATCGCTGCAAGGTGGGTGTAATCTGATTCAAAGTTGGCCAACGACTTGAACTCACAAACTTCAGCGGATGTAGGCGGAAACCGTACAGAAGGAGAAGGAAACAACCGCTGAAAAAGCCTTATCCGACAACGCCAAGGCGCATGACGAACGACCTCTAGCAAAACGCCAAGTGGCACTTTCAGATTGCCGGCGCGACTGATGGAGGGGGTAAAGAAAAAATTTCGTACGGCCTTTCGAACCTTTCGCAACCAATCTCGCGCGGCGTGTGATGATTCCCTCATCAAGTGCCCTGTGGCGAATGCGGTTTTGCGAAAAAGCATCATATCTCGCATTCGCGATGCCTTGCGCATGCCTGCCGAAACGCAAGGCTTAAATTATGCTAAGCGTCTGCTCATTCCGATTTGCGCGATAATTTTGCAAAACTGAGCGAAAATTTTCAGATGAGGATAGCTGAACTAAGTTCGCCGGTGGTTGAACATTTAACTTCGTTCCCACTCGAGCACAATTTTGCCGGAGTTACCGGATTTCATGAGCTCGATGGCTTCCTTGAATTGCGCGTAGGGGAAGCGGTGGGTGATGACCGGTGAGATGTCGAGGCCGGACTGGATGAGCGCGGTCATTTTGTACCAGGTTTCGTACATCTCGCGCCCGTAAATTCCTTTGATAGTGAGCTGGTTGAAAACGACCAGGTTCCAATCGATCGCAGCGCTGCCGGGCATGATCCCGAGGAGCGCGATTTTGCCGCCGTGAAACATGTTTGGCAAGATGTCGATGAAAGCTTTTGGGCTGCCGGACATTTCGAGCGCGACGTCGAAGCCCTCTTTCATGTCGAGCTTCTTCATCGCGTCGGTGAGTTTCTCCGTGCGCACATCGAGGGCGAGAGTGGCCCCCATTTTGCGCGCAAGGTCGAGACGATACGGATTGATATCGGTGATGACGACGTGACGCGCGCCGGCTTGTTCGCAGATTGGGATGGCCATGCAACCAATTGGGCCCGCACCGGTGATGAGCACGTCTTCGCCGACTAGATCGAATGAGAGCGCGGTATGCACGGCGTTGCCGAGCGGATCGAAACAGGACAGCACATCGAGGGGGATCGAGGGATCGGCGTGCCAGACGTTTGATTGCGGGATCGCGACGAACTCGGCCCAGGCGCCGGGGCGATTCACGCCGACGCCTAGCGTATTCGGACAAAGATGACGACGGCCAGCGAGACAATTTCGACAATGGCCGCAAGTAATGTGTCCTTCGCCGACGACAAGATCGCCGGGCGCAAATCCTTTCACGTGATCGCCGGCAAGATCGACAATCCCGACAAATTCATGCCCGATGGTCATCGGCACGGGAATCGTCTTCTGCGCCCATGCGTCCCAGTTATATATATGGACGTCAGTCCCGCAGACCGATGTTTTGACCACGCGAATGAGCACATCATCGCCGGCGACTTGCGGAATGGGAACTTCTTCCAGCCAAAGACCGGGCTCGGCTTTGCTTTTCACGATGGCCTGCATCGTTTTCTGCACGACAAGAAAGTAGGCGAATCAGCAAAGCAGGAAAGCAGGAAAAGATTTGGCGAATCGTGATTGTCGATCTTGCGCGCATCGCCATCCTTCGAGATGATGCGGGTGCATGCCTGCAACGCTCGAGCAAGCCGAAACGAAACCGACCGTCACGCGATCCACTTTCCTTTTTCGCTTTATCAGCACGATTGTCCTCTGGTCGGTCGCGCTGGTCATCGCTTTTTCCGGTTACGAATTTGCGTTCTACGCCTTGATCTGCGTCTTCGGTCTGATCGCGCTGTGGGAATTTTATCGCATGCTCGATCATCGCGGCCTGCCGAATTTCAAGATCACAGCCATGATCTGCGGTGCGGTCATGTTAGTCGGAAGTTTTTATTACTTCGCGAAAATGGGACCGGCGCGCTCCTATGACTTTGAAATCGCGGTCCTGGTTTTTTTCCTGCTCACGGTTTTCGCGCGGCAAATGTTTGCGCGCCTGCGCGATGACGAACCGCTCCAGACGATGGCCTATACGTTGTTCGGTCTGCTCTACGTGCTGTGGCTCTTCAATTTCATGACGAAAATTGTCTACCTCACGCCGCGCTCGAGTAGCGGCGCGGTGACGGGACAGTTTTACTGCCTGTATCTAATTGCGGTCACGAAATTCAGCGATATGGGCGCGTATCTCGTTGGCAGCGCGGTCGGACGCCACCTGATGATCCCGCATATCAGCGCAAAAAAAACCTGGGAAGGCTTCTTTGGTGCACTCGCCTTTGCGCTGCTCGCCAGTTTGATGTTGTTCAAATTGATGCCTGGACATTTGGCGGCGCTTAATTGGACGCACGCGACCGTGCTTGGATTGTTGCTTGGTTTTGCGGCTGTGGTCGGCGACCTGGCGGAGTCGATTATTAAGCGCAGCACCGGCGTCAAGGATTCGGGAAATCTTCTGCCGGGAATTGGTGGCGCGCTCGATCTGGTCGACAGCCTGCTCTTTACCGCGCCGCTTCTATTTTTTTACCTGCGGTTGGTCATTCGCGTGCCGTGAGATGCGAGCGTCCAGCGGTTTTTCGGACTCGCACAAAGGACGCAAAGGACACAACGCAAAAGAAGAAGTTTTTCCTCATCCCTTAGTGAACGTCGTGGCCGTCGTGCGAGACTTTTCATAGTTACTTGAGTTCAGCTTTTTATGAAACGTAAACGCGTCGTCGTTCTTGGCGCGACCGGGTCGATCGGGGAAAGCGCACTCAAAGTCGCGCACGACATCCCGGAACGGATGGAAATCGTCGGTCTGGCGGCGCACAGGAACGCGGAAAAACTGGCAGCGGCGGCGAACAGGGCCCGAGCGGAGTCGGTTTGCCTGGTCGATGAAACAAAGATCGACATCCTGCGAGGAGCACTCGAGTACAAGCCTCAGATTTTTTCGGGCGAAGATGGGTTGCGCGAGATCGCGTCTCTGGCGAATGCTGACATGGTGCTAGTCGCGATCGTTGGCACCGCGGGCTTGCGTCCCGCGCTGGCTGCGATTGACGCGGGCAAGGATCTGGCGGTGGCGAGCAAGGAAATTTTGGTGATGGCGGGCGAGATTGTGATGCGCGAGGCGGGCGCGAAAAATGTCCGTGTTTTGCCAGTCGATTCCGAACACAACGCGATTTTTCAATGTTTGGATGGTCGCGCGTCCGAAGTCCGCCGAATAATTTTAACGGCGTCGGGCGGACCGTTTCGCGAAATGCCGGCGGAGATATTTGTCGATGTTACGCCGGAGCGGGCCCTCAAGCACCCGACGTGGAACATGGGGCCGAAGATTACGATCGATTCGGCCACGTTATTTAATAAAGGACTGGAGATGATCGAGGCACACTGGTTGTTCGGCGTGGAAATGAAGCGCGTCGAAGTGGTGATTCATCCGCAAAGCATTGTGCATTCGATGGTCGAATTCGCCGATGGCTCGACGCTGGCGCAATTGAGCTACTCGGACATGTGTTTTCCGATTCAATATGCGGTCACGTGGCCGGACCGCGTGCCAAACACGCTGCCGCCGCTCGATTTTGGTAAATTGTCGAAGCTGGAATTTTTTCCGCCGCGTTACGATGATTTTCCCGCGCTTGACCTTGCGCGCCGCGCCGGCGAAACGGGCGGCACGCTGCCGGCCGTCATGAACGCGGCGAATGAGATCACGGTTGCGGCTTTCTTAGATCGACAAGTACGGTTTCCGCAAATCTGGCAAATCGTTGAATCGGTGATGGAGCGCCACACGAGCGTTGCGCATCCCGATCTCGATGCGATATTGGCCGCCGATCAATGGGCGCGCGAGCAGGCGCGTGCGGTCATTCCGGGCTGATTCAATCATGATTCTTCACATCGGACGCATTATCCTCATCGTGATCGAGGTGGTGGTGCTTTTCGATCTGCTCATCGTCGTGCATGAGCTTGGGCATTTTTTGGCAGCACGCTGGCGCGGTTTGTACGTCGAGAAGTTCGGGGTCTGGTTTGGCAAGCCGCTTTGGAAAAAAACGATCAATGGAGTGCAGTATTCCCTGGGTTCGCTGCCTTTCGGCGGCTTCGTGGCGTTGCCGCAGCTCGCGCCGATGGACATAATCGAGGGCAAAGCCGATCTCGACCGGGCGAAGCTGCCGAAAATCTCCGCGCTGGACAAAATTATCGTTGCATTTGCGGGACCACTTTTCAGTTTCGGCCTTGCCGTCCTTTTCGCGGTGATCATTTGGATGGTTGGCCGGCCGGTCAGCGAATCGGAGGCGACGACGACGATCGGTTACGTCATCCCGGACTCACCTGCGGCCGAAGCGGAGTTGAAAGCGGGCGACAAAATTTTGTCGGTTGACGGGAAACCGGTCTCGCGTTTCGGCGGGATGGGCGAAGATAGTATTTCGTGGCGGGTCGTCCGCAGCGAAGGCGAAAAAATTCCGATCGAAATCGAGCGCAACGTGAATGGTCGCGTCGAAACGAAAACGATAGAAGCCAAGCCTACGATTCCGGAAACGAAGCCATGGATGCGCAAAGGATTTCGTGAAATCGGAATCGTGCCGGCGGAGACGCCGATGATTGCGAAGGTTGAGCCCGGCAGTCCGGCAGCGAAAGCGGGGTTGCGGCCTAACGACTTGATCCTGACGATCGAGGACCAACGGATTTACCACATTTTCGGCATCGCCGATTTTATTCGCGATCATCCCGACGAACCACTCACGCTCGGGGTCGAGCGCGACGGAACGAAGCTCACGCTGCCGTTCAGGCCGGGAAATCCGACGGTTGATGAAGTAGTTGCAGACGGCCCGGCTGCGCGCGCGGGTTTGCAGAAAGGCGACGTCGTAGTGGCTGTCGATGGACAGCCGGCAAAGAGCACGCTCGCCGTTTCCGATTACGTCAAACATCACGCGGTCCAACCAATCACGATGTCGATCTTGCGTGGAGACAGAAGGCTTGAGTTGAAAGTGACGCCGGAAATTCCGGAAAGCGAAAAGATCGCGCGGATCGGGCTGCGATGGGGGGACGATCTTGGAATTACCCCCGATGATTACGGCAAGATGACGGTGAGACATCCGCGGCCGATCGAACAAATCCGCGCCGGGATGTTGTCGATCTTTAACACCGTGGGAGCGATCGCTTCGCCGAAATCGGACGTGAAACTGCAGCACATGAGCGGGCCGGTCATGATGTTGCGGGTTTATTATGTGATGTTCGAAAACAAGGAAGGCTGGCGCATGGCGCTCTGGTTCAGCGTGGTGCTGAATGTGAACCTTGCGTTGCTCAATTTGCTGCCGATTCCTGTTTTGGACGGCGGCCACATTGTTCTCGCTCTGGTCGAGGCGGTGCGCCGGCGTCCCGTGAACATGCGCGTGCTCGAAGTCGTGCAAACCGCCTGCGCGGTCTTGATCATCGGCTTCATGGTTTACATCGCGTTCTTCGATGTGCAGGACTTGTTCGGGACCAAACGTGACAGGCCGAAGTTTCTGCCGAAAGCGACACCGGCAAAGTCCACGCAGCAATAGCGCCGCGGTTGGTTGCGTTGCGCCGCTAATGTGAATCCGTAGATTGTGTCTGCGGTGAAATATTGTTCTGATCCTTTTCGTTACGAGCGTCGCCAGACCCGAGAGGTAAGGGTTGGCAACGTCGGAATCGGCGGGACGAATCCGATCCGCGTTCAATCGATGATCACGTGCGACACGATGGACACGGAGATGTCGATCGAGCAGACGATGGAGTTGGCGGTGGCCGGTTGCGAGATTGTGCGCATCACCGCGCCGACGGTGAAGGACTCGCGCAACCTCGAACAGATCGTGAAAGGTTTGCGTGAGCGCGGCTGCGATGTGCCGATCGTGGCCGACATTCATTTCAAACCGGAGGCCGCGATGGAAGCGGCAAAGTGGGTCGACAAAGTGCGGATCAATCCGGGCAATTACGCCGACTCAAAAAAGTTTTTGATCCGCGAATACAGCGACGAGCAATACGCGGCAGAACTAAATCGAATTCGCGAGCGCTTCACTCCACTTGTCGATCTTTGCAAGAAGCGCGGGATCGCGCTGCGGATCGGGACAAATCATGGCTCGCTTTCCGATCGTATTATGAACCGTTACGGCGACACGCCGCTCGGAATGGTGGAGAG
>CATPAW010000123.1 GCA_955652255.1 uncultured Chthoniobacterales bacterium
CACGATTGGCAGGAAACTTTCCGAGCCATCCTCCCGAAGAGCTTCCAGCAAAGCAAACCCGTCCATCTCTGGCATGATCAGGTCGAGCAAGATTAGATCGGGATCAAAAGTGGCACAGATGTCGAGCGCCTTTCGAGAGTCCGTGATCCCCATCACATGACTATAACCGCGCCTTTGCAAAAGCTGTTCCAACAGCGTGACACTCATCCGATCGTCATCGACGACCAGAATCTTCATTTTATGAAGCAGTGGCTCAGAGATCATGTCCGCCCGACCAAGGCAGCACATCCCGTTCCCGGCGACACGCCGGAATGGCCGAAATGTTCGATTTCTACGCCAGCGCTTCGATCCGGCTGAGCAAATCCTTTTTGCTCGTCATTCCCGTTACTTGGTCCCGCAATTGGCCGTTCTTGAAGAATAGCAGCGAGGGAATGGCGCGAATATTGTACTTAAACGAGAGGCTTTGGTTGTGATCCACGTTTACTTTCGCGACCTTCACGGCATCGGCTTTCTCGCGAGCGATTTCATCGAGGAGTGGCGCGATCAACTTGCAGGGCCCGCACCACTCGGCCCAGAAGTCCACCAGCACCGGTTTGTCGCTGTTGATTTCGCGGTCAAAATTCGATTCGTCCAGATTGATTGTCCCCGAGTTTTCCATGGCTTTAAGAAAGATAATTCCAAATCTGAAGAATCAAAATGGCGGCTGAAGCCGCGAGCAACCCCCAGCATAAGGGCATTGGGATTTGATCGATTCGCCGCTGCCGTTCCGATTCCGGTGCCGGTGTCAGGGTGACAGTGGTCGCAGGTGTCTTCATCGCCGGCAAATCGATCAGCGGCTGCGTTTTCTTCATTTGAACCGCTGGCTTCGGCTGCGGGTCGGGCAATACGGTGATGCGTGCGGTCTCTTTTTTTGGAGCTGGTGTCGTCATCGGCGCGGGCATGGCAGCAGCAGCGGACCGCGCCTGGGTGAGTGGCTCGGTCGGCGCGGATGGAGGATTCGCAGGCGGTCGGGTTGGCAAATGAATTCGCACCGTTTCGTGCGATTCAGCCGGCGCCGCCGAGGGTGAACTCGGCGGGGAAACGGTGATGCGCACCGTCTCCTTTTTCGGTTCGTTTGAATCGGCCATGTAGATCGGACGCCCAGATAAGAGGTTGCCTGACCCCACGAGTTTTGTCACTCCCGAAGTTGTTCCAATCGTAAGAAATTCCGCGCTTTCGGCGTGCCTTACGCCAGCAGATCGTAACCCCTCGCGCCGATGATTCGTTTCACCACGAATTCGCCCGCTGGCGCCGGTTTCGCCAAAATGACGCGCGTGTCCACCTCCGGCGCGTCCGCTTCGGTTCGCGCAATCAGCGGCTGATCGACCAGCAATTTCAACCGGCGGCCGATGTTTTCTCGCGCCATCTCATGTGCGATGGTTTGCTGGATCGACATCGCCTCGCGATAACGCGCGTTTTTGAGCTTTACCGGGACCTGCCCCGGCATCTTTGCCGCGCGCGATCCTTCTTCGCGCGAATATTTGAAAATTCCGAGTCGCTCGAATCGAACACGGGCGATGAATTCAAGCAATGATTCGAATTCTTCGTCGGTCTCGCCTGGGAAACCGACGATGAACGTTGTTCGCAACGCCAGACCCGGAATTCCGGCACGAAGCTTCTCGATTAAGTTTTCAATGTGAGCGCGCGAGGTTTCGCGGCGCATTCTCTGCAACATCGATTCGTGAATGTGCTGAAGCGGGATGTCGATGTAACGCGCGACTTTATCGCAACTGGCGATCGTTTCGATTAATTCGTCGCTCCAATGCGCCGGGTGAGTGTAGAGCAGTCGCACCCAAAAATCGCCGTCGATTTCCTGGATCTCGCGCAATAGCGCGACCAGCGTCGGACCCCGCGCCGAATCGACCGGCTGGCGCGGTCCGGCTTTTTCGCTCCACAAATCCATTCCGTAATAGGTGGTGTCTTGACTGATCAAATTGATCTCGCGCACGCCTTCCGCGACCAACCCGCGAATTTCAGCCAGCACCGATTCCATTGTTCGGCTGCGATGTTTCCCACGCATTTGCGGGATAACGCAGAAACTGCACGGATGATTACAACCTTCGGCAATTTTCACGTAGACCGAGTGCGCCGGCGTGAGTCGAAAGCGCGGAGTGTCATAATCGGGAATGTAGGTTGGTCGCGCCTGGGCAAACGCAAGATCGACATCTTCGTTGGCCAGCACTCTCTCGACGATTGTTCCGAGTTCCTTCACTTCATCCAGCCCGACGAAGGCGTCGACTTCCGGCATCTCTTGGCGCAACTCGCGCGCGAAGCGCTGCGACATGCACCCGCTCACGATTAACCTCTGTCCGGCGCGTTTGTTTAGTCCGCGCGCCTGAAGCGCAGTCAGGATCGCGTTGATTGATTCTTCCTTCGCCGAATCAATGAAGGCGCACGTGTTTACGACCAGAACGTCGGCCTCATCGGCAGACGACGTAATTTCCATGCCGCGGGTCAACACGCTCCCGAGCATGATCTCCGCGTCCACCAGATTTTTGGCGCAACCGAGACTGATCATGCCGACCTTTGTGCTCATTTAAGGTGAAACCGGACCGTGCTATTTACTCGACGGTGACGTCGTCGTCACCATCCGCCACCGGTTTGCCGTTTTTCCTGATTTGAATGGCGTCGCGGTCTAAAACCCGGACCGCAATTTTTTGTCCGCGGAATTCGACCGTTCCGTCCGTCGGTGAAATCCATCGTTCGAACGCAGGCTGAAGCGATTCATTGTCCACCACCACTTTGATGTAAGTTTTTTTCAGTGGCTTAATCGCGATGTGATTTGGTCCTTCGGCTTCAGCAGGTTTTTGAGTTGTCTGAGCGGTCTGGGTTGCGCCTGCCTTTGCCAAATCTTCGGGGCGGACCGGTTCTGCACGACGGACTTCCGGTTCTTTCAGCGGCACGCTCGCCTTCGCTGCCGCGTTTGCATTCGCGAAAGCCGGCACAAACGCGTCCGGTATCGGAATCGACGGCGCTACGGTTGCAACTGGCTGCGCAGCTTTCTTCGGAACTTCCGCTACTGCAGTCTGAGGAGGAGGTGACGGCGCGGGCGCAATCGACGGAGGTGCGCTTGCAACCGGAGGAGCTTTCTTCGGTTGAGCTTCGACCACCGCAACGGGGGGTCGGGAAGGCGCTCGCGACGGAGCCGATGCGACGGAAGCGGCCGGTGCTTGTTTCGGTGGAGCTTGCGCGACGGGAGCTCGCGTGGGCTGAGCCTGCGCCGGCGGAGCTTGCGAAGCGGTCGGTTGAGGAACGCCTACCATTTGGTGCGGCACAATCCGTTGAATGTTCATAATCAAGCGCATCAAAATGAACCCGAGAACGATCACGCCAACTGCGATCAATAAGGGAAATGGCGAGGACCGGTCTCCGCTCCGCTGGCGGCGTACAGCCGGGGCGCGTGGACGCGCCCGAATGCGACGTGGTTTGGGCGCCGGTTGATCTTGCAAATAGGCATAACCATCGACCGTCATCTGTTGCGAGGTTTCGAACGCGTCGAGATACGGCGTAACATCGACATCGAGAAACTTTCCGTAGATTTGCAGGAACCCTTTGGCGTAAGCGAGGCTGGGGAATTGCGAAAAATCATCCGCCTCGATCTCAGCCAGACGCGACGGGCGAATTTTGGTCAGGCGCGCGGCTTCATCCAGCGTGAGGCCTCGAGCCAGTCGCGC
This sequence comes from uncultured Chthoniobacterales bacterium, assembly GCA_955652255.1. Taxonomy (GTDB): domain Bacteria; phylum Verrucomicrobiota; class Verrucomicrobiia; order Chthoniobacterales; family UBA10450; genus UBA10450. The sequence continues at coordinate 3,714 of CATPAW010000123.1, forward strand.
ATCTTGAAATTTCTTGCCCAGACCTTCGATTGTCATTGCGGGTTCGCCGGCTAAACGGCGGCATCGAGATCGACCAGGATCTCGCGGGGTTTGGCGCCTTCGCCGGGACCCAAAATACCGCGCTGCTCCAGAATATCAACGATGCGCGCGGCGCGTGTATAGCCCAGCCGCAGTCGTCGTTGCAGAAGCGAAGTGGACGCGCGTTTTTCCTGACGAATGATCTCGAGACATTTTTCCACCAACTCTTCGTCTTCGTCCGTTACCTCTTCGGTTGAACTGGCGGCCGCCTGGAGTTTTTCGTGCATCGCTGCATAGAAAGCCGGACGACCTTGCGCCGAAACAAATTCTACCAGCCGCCGAATTTCCTCATCTGTTACCAGAACACCTTGTGCTCGAATCAATCGTGACGCGCTTGGCGGTAGATAGAGCATATCGCCTTGGCCTAACAAACGA
>CATPAW010000124.1 GCA_955652255.1 uncultured Chthoniobacterales bacterium
GAGCAGAAAATAAAGTGACCGCAAACCGAGAATGGCGCAAATATTGGACGTATAGACGATGAAGGCGTCACGCGTGATCGCGAAAACAGCCGGAATGGACTCAACCGCGAAGACCAGGTCCATCACGTCGATCAAGATGAGGACCAGCGCCAGCGGCGTGAACATCCAGCGATGGTCGATCTTCGCCATAAAGTTCGCCTCGTGAAAATCCGGCGTGACCCAGATCCATTTTCGACAGCTCCGCATGACGAAGCTGTTTTCGAAATCGCGCTGCCCATATTTCCCGGGAAACATGCGCACGGCCGTGATCAATAGAAACACGCCGAAGAAATAGAGAATGAAATGAAAACGCGCGACCAGGGTGACACCGAGCCAGATCACGATCCCGCGCATGACCAGCGCGCCAAGAATGCCCCAGACCAGCGCGCGATGCTGCGCGATGGGGGGAACGCGAAAGCAGGCGAAGATCAGAACAAAAATGAAAATGTTATCGACGCTGAGCGAATATTCGATGAGATAACAGGTCAGAAAATCGAGCGCAGTGTCCGGGCCGCGCAATTTCCAGACCAGCAGATTGAAGAGAAGCGAAAGCACCATCCAGATGGCGGTGCGTTGCGCGGCGGCGCGCATGCTCAAGGCGCGGTCGCGTCGCTTGAAACTGACGAGATCGACAATCAGCGCGACGAAAACGCCTGCATTGAATGCAATCCAAAACCAAATGCTCGTCGGCACCGGTGCACCGTTTCATGCCACGAGCCTTGCGGCAATCGTAAACAACAACGCGCGTTCGAGTTTTTTCTCGCCATCCAGACCGTTCATCGTAACTTGTGCGACCCTTGAATGGATGCGGAACTGCAAAAACTCGTCGAATCGGGGAAACTAACTTCCAAAGCCGCTGAGCAGCTCGATAAACTCAAGCCAGGAACTTTTTGCTTACATAAAAGCTGGGGGTTTGGCCGCGTTTCCGAATGGAACCTGCTCCTCAACCAGATCATCATCGATTTTGCGGGCAAGAAAGCGCATCCGATGCAATTGCAATATGCTGCGGAAAATCTTGCGGCAATTCCACCGGAACATTTTCTCGCGCGGAAAGCGAGCGACCTCGCCGCAATCAAAAAGCTGGCAAGGGAAGATCCGGCCGCGGTCATTCGGAATGTCCTTGAGAGCGCTGGCGGCAACGCGACCGTGCCGCAGATCGCAGAATGGCTGATCGGAGACGTCTTTAGCGAAACGGAATGGAAACGCTGGTGGGAATCGGCCAAGAAAGTTCTCAAAAAAGACGGACATTTTTTTATTCCGACAAAAAAGAGCGCGCCGATCGAGCTTCGCTCCGCGCCGGTGTCGCAGGCCGATGAATTTAAGGAGCCGGACAAACAGTTGCAGCCGATTATCGCTGCCATTGAAAACGCAGCCGCCCGCAACCAAAAACTGCATCCGGAGCTTTCGTTTGAATTACTGCTCGGGCGCGATGATCTGCTCGCGCGCATTCCGCAGCTAAGAACAACGCACGTCGGTTTGACCGTGGCCAAAATGATCGCTGCGGAAGAGCCGCGGTTGATGTCGATCTTGCCGAACTTGCCCGCCGCCAAGGAAAAACGAATTCTGCAAGCTCTGCCCGAAGCGCTGGGGGAACGCTGGATGAACTACGCGCTGCGATTGATCTACGGAAACAGCGCGCGGGTGGTTTCGCAAGTCGCGAGAGTGTTTGCCGAGCTCGGGGAGGAAGCGGAGCTGCGTGCCGCACTTGAGCGCAGCATCCGGGAACATTCCGCCACCAGCGAAATGCTTATCTGGCTGTGCAAAGAACGCGATGGCGCGTGGTGCGAACTGATCACGCCCGATCTTTTGACCGCGATCCTGGCAGCGGTGGAACGCGATCAACACCGGGAAAGTCGCGCCAATCGGCTGCGCGATCTTGTCCTCGAGGATCGAGAGTTGATTGCGGACATGTTTGCCGGCGCCGATGTCGGGGCTGCGCGCGATACGGTGCGGCGACTCCTCATTACCCCGGCGTTCGACGAATTGACGAAACGGTCGCTTCTGGCGCGGATCGTTAAACTTTATCCAGAGCTCGAGATCATGATTACTGGCGGACAACGAGAGGAAAAGGTAGCGGCTCTCATTGTCTCATGGAGCAGTTTGACAAAGCGGCGAGCGGAGCACGAAGAGCTCGTGAAAAAGAAAATCCCTGAGAACAGTAAGGAGATCGCGCTCGCACGATCGTATGGCGATCTGAGCGAAAATTTTGAATTTAAAGCAGCGAAACAAATGCAAGCCGTGCTCATGCGGCGCAAGTCGGAACTCGAGCAAGCGTTGCACAATGCGCGTGGCACCGCGTTTGAAAATCCGGATACGTCGCGCGTTTCCATTGGCACCATCGTCACGTTGCGCGAGCCGGATTCTGGAAAAGAGGAAGCCTATACCATTCTCGGCGCCTGGGACGGTGACCCCGAGCGTCATATTATTTCGTATCAAACCGCGATCGGCCAGGCCTTGATGGGTCACAAGGTCGGTGATGTCGTAACCCTGAATAACGACGAAGGAGCAGGCGCGTCTGAGATCGTTTCAATCTCAGCAGCTCCGATCGATCAGACCCCGGTTGAAGTGGAGGACGCCGCGACCGTTGACGCAGTAAGCGCCTGATGAATTCGCGTCCCCGTTCGCGCGCGCGCGCGACGCCCGGTCTTGACGCAATGTGTGAAGCACGCTTGCGCCAATGGATTTTGACGCATGAAACTCTCACACAAAATCCGAAAGCTGGCTGATCCAGCGGTCGCGGTAAGCTTTAAACGCGCCGTCGCTCGCGCGGTGCGCCCACTTCCAGTCAGCCGTTTCATGTCGCAAATTGACCAGGCCGAGTTGAAACGGATCCGGCAAACCTACGGAGTACCCGGAAGTCGTGACTTTCCGAAATATGTCGAGGCTGAGCGCTTTTTGAAATTAAACATTCGTCGTGCCCAGGACCTCGGGCTCGATCGGATGCCAGCCCAGCGCATTCTCGATCTTGGTTCGGGCGCTGGATATTTTCTGTTCGTGACGCGTGTCTTGGGCCACAGCGGGCTCGGGATCGACCTCGATAACTATCCGCTTTTTCGCGAAATGTTCGAATTGTTCGGCTTGCGGCGCATCATTCATCGCATCGAGAAATTCAGCCCGCTCCCGGAAACTGGTGCGCGCTACGACTGGATCACCGCGTTCTCTATCGGGTTTTCCGGCCCTTTGCAGCTGACTCCGTGGGGAGTGGAGGAGTGGGATTACTTTTTACAAGACGCAAAACGGCATTTGCATCCGGGTGGCCGGATCTTTCTGGACCTGAATCCGACCCGTGATGGTTCGTTTTATACTGACGAACTGCGCCAATTTTTCCTGGATCAAGGCGCAGTGATCGATCGTCGGTCCAAGTTGCTTTTCCCTCCCAAATGACGGGCTGAATCGGCTTGCAATCGAGATTGCAGCCGCCGGATAATCGAGAAAAGCCTTTATGAATTACAAAATCAACCATCTCGCTGTTTGGATTCTTGTCGCTGTCCATCAACTGGTTGGCTGGGGCTGGTATGCCGTCTTCGGCGATGCCTGGCTGAATTATCACGCCAAGACGATGACCGACATCGAGCGGACACATAATGTTAGCGCATATCTGATCGCGTTTGTCGCATCGATCTTCGTCAATTACGCGCTGGCGTGGTTGATCAGCCGACTCAACGCTGCGAACGCCGTCGCCGGTCTGAAGATCGCGGTCGTCTGCTGGTTCGCCTTTTTGTTCGTTGAGTACGCGACCATTTCCGTGTTCTCCGCCTTCGAAACAAATCCCTGGCCCCTCGTTTTCATCGACATGGGACGGCCATTCGTCGCATTCGCCCTCAGTGGGCTCGTGCTTGGCGCCTGGCGACGCACTGCCACGCGACCATCTGCTTGATTCTGTGGCGGCAGCCGTGTTTCGGCTGCAGATCTTCCGCTCAACGCTTATCCGCCGGCGGCTCCGGCATCGTCCGAAGCCCGACGCGAGCCAGATATTCGTCAGCCTGGAGAAGATCGGTGCCGGCGCGCTCGACGATCTTGAGCAGATTATCCATCGACGAAACTTCTTCGAGCTGTTCGGTCAGGAACCATTGGAGGAAGTTGATCGTGATGTAGTCGTTCTCCTTTCGCGCCAATCCCACCAGACCGTTGATCTGCTGCGTGACGTGAATTTCCTGGTCGAGCGAAAGTTTTACCGCATCCTTTGGGGTCTTGAAATTCGATTTGGGAGCGTCGATCGCCGGAATCACCACGCGTCCGCCCGCGTCGACGATGTACTTGATGAAACGTAGTGCATGACCCTTCTCTTCCTCCGCCTGTTGAAAAAAGTGCTGCGACAACTGCGGCAGCGCCTCCGCCGCGAAATGCGCGGCGATGGCGTAATATTGCAACTCTGCGCTGAACTCGTATCCGATCTGCTCATTGATCGCATCGATAACCTTTTGACTTGTAAGCATAGAGAAACCTACCGCGGATTACGCGGATGCAAACAGGTACGTATTTTTGACCTCCACGACCTCTGATCTCTGACCGCTGGCCCAATGGCGTTGATGACTTTTTGGCTGGTGAGCATTGTAGACCTTTCTGTTACATTTCTTGTCTTAGCGCAGCAACGGGCGATGATCAATTCGGGCATGAAGCGAGTTCCTCCGAGCGCGAAGAAGAAATCGAAGCCGAAAAAGCCCCCGGCCGCAGCCATTCGCGCCCTGCGTTGGAAGTATAAGCATTTGGATTTGATGAAGGCTTTGGTTGATACGCGGAGAGAAGAGCGAGTGGCGTTGGATGGATGATCTGGGGTTCGAGATTACAGATGCGATCGAGTGGTTCGTAGCCGCTATAGAGAATCCATTCGTTCTCGTGCGCGTGCGCGAGGAGCACGCAAGGACCTGGATAGAGGTTTTGTTTTCGCCTTTTCGCCGATGCTACATCACCGACGAGGTGCTTTGCGATCGTGCTGCTAAGGTAGCGGAAGAATGCGGTCAACCGGCTGAAAAACTACGGGCGGAAGTATTGCAATCGAAGCTGCCAGATCCCGGACCGACGATGGCGGGTGATTTCGGAGAGTTGCTCGTTTACTTGTACCAGGCAGCGAAAGAGCATCCGCGGCTTGCTTTTGGCCCAAAGAAATGGCGACTCAAGCAGGACAGAACAAAGCCCGCACCTCGGTCCGATGTGGTTCACTTCGTATTACCCTCGTGGCCGCAGCCAAGTGAAGAAGATACAATTCTATGCGCCGAAGTTAAAACAAAAGCGACGAACGGAGGTTGTTGGTGCGGGCGTGCTCGCACTGCCAGATCACTTGCGGTTTGGCGTTCCTACGCGCGCCGCGCAGCTCTTAGCTGCAGGCGGAGTTCGTCACCGACGAGCAGCGTAGAACTTGGTGGCTCACCTGAGTTGAGCGTTTACGGGCCCGATCAACGTCGCATTGCTGTTTTCGGCCGCACGCCGCCTACTCGTCGCTGATCGGGCAGGATGGGAAGTCCGCCTCGGTAGCCTAGTCATGAGCAATACCATTGCGGACGTAAATAGCGCGCTCGCTTAAAAGCGGTGGCACTGCTGACACGTGTAAAATAAAAAACACCCGCTCTGGTTTCCTCAGAGCGGATGTTTTATTCTGGCGACGTCCTACTCTCGCACAGCCTATCGCCGTACTACCATCGGGGCTGCAGCGTTTCACTGCCGTGTTCGGAATGGGAACGGGTGGGGCCACTGCGCTACTGTCACCAGAGTGCGGAACCGCACTGGCAGTTTCGCTGCTGTCGCAGCGACGCAAGCGCGAAGCCGAATCTCTGGGGACCGGCGTCTGACACAGCCGCCCTACAATTTATTTTCGAAAGAACATGATTTTCAATCCGCAATCCGCAATCGAAAATCCGCAATCTCTTCTGGTTCTCTGATATCTACATACAGGAAGTGAAAGTACGCGTTTAAGGCTTCGTTTTGTTTTAGGATCATTTGTCTCCTCTGTTTGCCATCCCGCTCGCGCGAGATGGGTTAACAGAAAAGGAAATGATCAAGCCGAACGGGTTATTAGTATCTCTCAGCTGAATACATTACTGCACTTACACCGGAGACCTATCAACGTGGTGGTCTACCACGACCCTTCAGGGAGATCTCATCTTGGGATAGGCTTGGCGCTTAGATGCTTTCAGCGCTTATCCTTTCCGAACATAGCTACCCAGCACTGCTCTTGACAGAACAACTGGAACACCAGC
>CATPAW010000125.1 GCA_955652255.1 uncultured Chthoniobacterales bacterium
GTAAAGCTCAAATTCATACCGATTAAAAATATTGTTCAGCAGCACTAGAGGCGTACGCGCACCGATCGCTAAATGCATTGCCATGGTGACCGCACTGACAATGCACTGGCAGCGCTCGATCATCGCATAAAAGGTTTCCAGTGGTTGAACGCCCGAGGCTAAACAGCCCGTTTCGGCAACCACCCGAGCTGACATTTCAACTTCCTCCGGGCCTCCTAATAGAATCGGTTGCAATCCGCGCGCCTTCAGCAGTTTGATCAATTCAACCCAGAACTCCACCGGCCAAATTCGAGAGGGCCAGCGCCTTCCGGCCCCAATGTTCAATCCGATTGCAGAATCTTTCGATAGAAGCTCGGCCGCCTTTGCCCTTGCTGCAGCAGTCGTACTGCGAAGCCAATATTCTTCTCTCCGGAAGGGTAATCCAGTGATGTCGAAAATCTCTGCGACGTAGCTTTGGCGGTTGCGGCGGCTATACGGGTTATCTATGCCGGTCGCAAACTTGTGCCACGCAGCTTCATCTACTGGATAAGGCACGCCGTGCCGAAGCGTGTAGCCTCGATATTCCGTCGCTTTCGTAGATGCGGCGATGGCACATGCCTCCGGATCCTTGTCCAGGTTCCAACAGAAATCCCACGTGCCCTGCGCGATTCGCGCCAGCGTTGCCGCAGTAGGATGAACCGCTTCACAGGCGTCGGCGGGCAGAAGGTCAGGAGAGTGCGTCACCCAAAGTATCTTCGTGCCGGTCTTGGCAGGATCGAGAGCGTGCAGCAGAGGAGTTGACCTCAACACATCTCCAGCCGCACCAAGTTTAATAATAACCCCGCGTCGCTTCGTTAGCTGAAAATGGATACAGGTGCAGCGATGCCCGGCTTCCACGTGCGGCCAACATGGGCGGTCGCCGAGATAATGTACGCAGTCCGTGCGCAGGTTCTCAATCAGCTCGCGTGCTCCGATCATCGTTGGTCCATTCGCTTGTCAATACCCGCCAATTGTTCCGCTGACTCGCCTGCGACACCACAGGTTAAAGTTCGCTAACGCTCACCCGAATTATGATATTTTTTCACCTCGTGAGCAACTGTTTCGCTGCGGTGAGGGCGGTCAGTTGCGCGAGCGCAACGACGTAAAGTAGGCCAACGGCGCAGGGGATCAAGCCGTTCCGACCTGCCATCCGATGTCAGGAACGAGACGGATTATAAGACGCTGTGGGCGTAGGTGATCACCGGTGGCAGCTTAAGTACGTCTCTCGGCATAATTTCGCCGTAAGCCGTATCGGTGTCGATTGACCGCTACAGTGAAGGCGCGCGTCATTAATGGAACCACAGGTTTTCCCCCTTTCGAGAATGGTCTTGAGTTAGTACTGCCGAAGACGAGTGATCGGGCGGAGGACGGTTCGTCATTGAACCACGCATTGTCGTCTTCAACCTTCGCCTTGAGGTTGTGTAGAACGGAGGCCGGCGCCGACTATCGAGTTTAATCCCTACAGGCAGCGTACGCGGGGCGTCCCTTCAAATCGCAGCGACCGGTCCAGTCGCAATTCCGATCCGCCGCTTCTGCTTAACTGACGGGGTTACAGATTATTGTTAACCCCGATAAATCCTTCGCGCTCCATGTATAACATGATTGCCTGCGCCGCTTCTTCGGGCGGAAGCCCGGTCGTATTGATGACAATTTCCGCATCCTGAGGTTCCTCATAGGGATCCGAAATACCAGTGAATTCCTTGAGAATTCCAGCACGCGCTTTCGCGTAGAGACCCTTCCGGTCGCGACGTTCACAGATCTCGACCGGAGTCGAGAGATACACCAGGACAAAGCCCCCGAGAGGCTCGATCATCGCGCGTACCTCTTTTCGCGTGACGTCATACGGTGCAATTGGAGCACAAATAGCAATCCCACGATTTTTCGTAATCTCGGAAGCAACGTACCCGATCCGGCGAATATTGATATCTCGGTGTTTCTTGGAAAAGCCGAGTTCTGAGGAAAGGTGTTTTCGAACCAAGTCACCGTCCAACAGCGTCACGGGCCGGCCGCCCATTTCAAGGAATTTGATGAGCAGGACGTTGGCAATCGTCGATTTCCCCGCCCCGGAAAGCCCACTGAAGAATATTGTCACGCCCTGCTTATGCCGTGGTGGAAAACTGCGCCGTAGCTCCTGGGCCACATCAGAGTAGGTAAACCATCCTGGGAGGTCCCGCCCTTCATTTAGTCGCTGACGCAATTCCGTGCCAGAAATGTTCAGCACCCGTGCACGCGCAGGAACTTCGTCTTCTGGCAAATACTTATCTTTGTCTTCCACATACACCATCGTGTTGAATGCAACCATGTGGACGCCGATCTCAGCTTCGTATTTCCTGAACAAGTCTTGAGCCTCGTACGGTTCGTAGAATGGATTACCGTTCGCATCTTTGCCTGGCCCGGCGTGGTCGCGTCCAACAATTAGATGCGAGCAGCCGTGGTTTTTGCGGATTAAAGCGTGCCAGATTGCTTCTCGTGGTCCCCCCATTCGCATCGCAAGCGACAACAACGAAAGTTTTGCCGTGCCCATCGGAAACTTGGCCAGTATGAGCTGATAGCAGCGGACCCGCGTAAAGTAATCTACATCACGGGGTTTAGTGATTCCGACGGCCGGATGGATCAGCAGGCTGGCCTCCACCTGTCTGGCTGCCTGAAAAGTGAGTTCCACATGCGCGCGGTGCATGGGATTTCGAGTCTGAAACGCCACGACACGGCGCCAGCCGAGGCGCGCGAATTCGGCCCGTAATTCAGCCGGCGTTGAGCGCAGGCTCCTAAAATCGTAAAAGGATGGAAGCCGCAGACCTTCAATGGTGCCTCCCAGGTACCAGCGGTTTCCTTTGTTCAGTAGATAGTCAACGCCAGGATGGATCGGGCTGGTCGTACCAAAAACCTCCGCGGCTTCAACTTTACGATTAGGCTGCCACACGTCTTCCACGTTCAAGACAGCGAGCATTACTCCCTCAGCATCGCGCAAAGCAATTTTGCTGCTCTTCGATTTCAGGGACTTCGCAAAACGTTCGCTCACATCGAGCGTGACCGGCATCGGCCAAAGAATGCCCGTCGTTAGCCTCAGCGAATAACAAACACTTTCGTAATCTGCTTTGGTCATGAAGCCGCGCAGGGGAGAAAAACCACCACTCAGAAGCAGTTCCAGATCGCAGATCTGGCGAGCCGTTAGGTCCCACGAAGGAAAGTGCCTGGACTGCGCTTTGAGCTCGGCTGCTCTTTCCTCGCCTACGCTCAGATCAACGAGTTCGCCGCCATGCGGCAGTACGAGGTGATTGTGAGTTGGCAAAGTACTCAAAGTTAGGCCTAGGCGAACAGGGGTTCAACTCCCCTCGCCTCCAGCCTTCGCTTTTGGAGCGCAGCGCAAAAAGCCAAGGCTGCCATGCCGGAATAAAGTGAAGGCGGGCTTTTTTTGAACTTCTTTTCAGCGCTCTAAAAGACTACGGCTTGGCAGGCCAGCAGATGCGTTGAATATTTCAATCACCTGAAAAATAAGACTTTTCAAATCACGAGGGTGCTATAAACATCATAATTGTTATAGAGCCGTCGCAATTTCCTCCCACCTTTTATGTGATTTCGCAC
>CATPAW010000126.1 GCA_955652255.1 uncultured Chthoniobacterales bacterium
ATGCAGGCTCTGGGCGCCTATGGCTTTCTCGGCCTGGTCAAAGGTCACAAGCAATTTCTCCAACATATTCCCGCGGCGGTGAAATCGCTGCGCCGCATTGTCGAACCAATCGAAGGTTTACAGCAGCTCGGGACGGTGTTGGCTCGATTGATCTAACGCCCAGACAAGAACGGGTTTGTCTGGCGTTCGGTCCCAATTTTGGTCGGCGGTCCGTGGCCGGGAAGCACGGTTACGTTGTCGCCGAGCGGAAATAAATTTTTCTTAATTCCCGCGAATAAAAGATCGACATCTCCGCCCGGCAAATCCCAGCGCCCAACGCCGCCGGCAAAAAGCACGTCGCCGCCGATGAGCAGTTCGTCTTTCCGCGAGAAGAAGCAAAGACTGCCGGGGCAATGGCCCGGCACTTCCAGCACTTCCATTTCCAGCCCGAGAAAATTTCGTGACGGCGTTTCTTCGATCATGAAATCGGGCTGGACCGGTTCGATTTCCAACTCAAACCCGAAACTGCGAAAGAATTCCCGATCGGAAATCATCGGGGCGGTAATGGGATGGCAACCGATCGGGCAATTGAAGCGGCGTTTGATTTTAGCGACGTCCTGGACGTGATCAATGTGTCCATGCGTGAGCAGCAAAAGTTTTAGATCGAGCTGGCGCGAGTCGAGCCAATCGCAAGCGCCATCGGGCGCGTCGAACAAAATCCAGCCTTCCGGAGCCTGGACGAGATAGCAATTGGTCTCGAAAATGCCGCCGCAGAAGGTTTCGTAAGTCATAGCCGCCGTTTCAGTTTCGCGTCGAAGCTAGCATTGAAAAGTCGCTTTGCATTTTGCCGCTGATGGAATGAAAGCTGCGTCCGAACGCGAGAGTTTTTGCGATTCTTTGAATGTTAACGCGCCGCGAGTGTCTCAACTCCTACATGTCGATCTTGTCCAGTCGCCTTGCGTTTCGCGCTGAATTCTGCGAACGTGGCAAACCTCTTTTCTCAATGAAATCACGTCTTGGTCTATTGCTGGCGGTTCCCGCCATCATTTTCTTCAGTGCCGCCGCAACCCGGCCGCTTCAGGCGAAGTCGGATGCCGAACAAATCTGCGTCTCGGTCGGTCGGCTGTTGGAGGAAGGCCATTACACGCGTCGGCCGCTCAACAACGAAGTGTCGAGAAAACTCCTCCAGACTTATCTGGAGCTGCTCGACTACAGTCATCTTTTTTTCACACAGCAGGATATTGACGCGCTCAGTGCCAAATATCGTGATGCGCTTGGCGATGACATTCTTCTCGGCAATTTGAAACCGGCCTACGAAATTTACGATCTCTACGCGAAGCGCGTGGACCAGCGCGTGGCCAAGGTGAAGGAGTTGCTCAACCAGCCGGTGGATTTTAAAGCCGACGCGACGATTGAGCTCAGCCGCCAAAAAGCGCCCTGGCCGAAAGATGAGGCGGAAGCCGACCAGCTTTGGCGCGGTCGCATCACGAACGAATTGTTGCAGGAAAAGTTGAGCGAGCATCCGATCGAGCCCGGGCCGCAGTTGGTAGCGCGCCGTTACGATCGTCTCGCCCGGACCGTGCACGAGGAAGATAAGAACGAGCAGGTGAAACTTTATCTCGATGCGCTCGCGCAAACCTATGATCCGCACTCGGAATATTTGAGTAAAGCCGACCTGAAGAATTTCAGCATCAACATGGGCCTCTCACTGGTGGGAATTGGCGCGATGCTTCGCACCGAAGATGGCTATGCGAAAATCGAGAGCCTGGTTCCGGGCGGTCCCGCACAGGTAGATGGACGGTTAAAAGTGGGCGACCGAATTTCGGCCGTGGCGCAGGGCGCAACCGACTATGTCGATGTTCGCGAGATGCGTCTCGACAAAGTGGTCGAGATGATCCGCGGTAAAAAAGGTACGCATGTCCGGCTGCTCGTGATTCCGGCCGATGCCGCCGATCCTGCTCGTCGCAAGAGTGTCGAGTTGGTGCGGGATGAAATTAAATTGAAAGATCAGGAAGCGCGCGCGGACATCATCATCAAGAAGGATGAGAGCGGTAATCCCGTAAAACTCGGCTGGCTCACGCTGCCGTCGTTTTACGCGGACATGGACCGGCACCAGAAGAGCACCACGCGCGATGTGCTGGCGCTGCTCAAGCGGCTGAAGAAGGAAAACATTTCCGGGCTGGTTGTCGATCTTCGGCGCAATGGCGGAGGCTCACTCGAGGAAGCGATTTCGCTTACCGGGTTGTTCTTGAGGTCCGGACCTATCGTGCAAACGAAAGGTTCGAACGGCAACATCGTGATCTCGAGCGATCCCGATCCGGGCATTGCCTATGCCGGGCCGCTGGTCGTCCTGACCAGCCGGCAAAGCGCTTCGGCTAGCGAAATTTTTGCGGCGGCGCTCCAGGATTATGGACGCGCGGTCATTGTCGGCGACAAAAACACGTTTGGAAAAGGCACGGTGCAGACCATTCTCGAGATCGGACGATTTACTTCGTTGCTCGGAAGCCGTTCCCAGGATGACGGCGCGCTCAAGTTGACCATCCAGAAATTTTATCGCGTTGCCGGCGGCTCGACCCAGCTCCACGGCGTCGCCTCCGACATCGTGCTGCCGAGTTTGAGCGATCTGCCCGAGCTTGGAGAAGGTGCGCTCAAGAACTGTCTGCCCTACGATGAAGTCCCACCCGCCAAGTACGCGAAATGGTCGGATACGCATTCGCTCTTCATCGATCAATTGCAGCGGCGTTCAGCGGAGCGTGTTCAGAACACCGCCGAGTTTCATTACGTGATGGAAGACATAGAGCGGTTGCGTCAAAAGCTCAATGATAACCGGATCTCGCTCAACGAAGATGTGCGGCGCAAGGAGATTGCGGACGACAAGGTCCGAAAAGAAACACGCGGGAAAGAGCGTTTGGCGAGCAACCAGGAGGAACCGCGCATCTATCGCCTTACTCTCGACACGGTCGACAAACCCAACCTTCAGCTGATCATGTTTCCGGGAAAACTAGCCGCCGCGAAGAAAGACGGAGTTTCGACAAAGGTCGCGCCCGAAGCCGCCCCAGATGCCGATTCGGATTTGATCGGCGGTGGCGACGAGAGCGGTACCAAGGAACCGGCCATCGATCCGGAACGCGACGAGACCCTGAATATTCTCGCTGATCTTGTCGATCTTTCCCACGGTCCGAAAACGGCGAGCGCGAACCGCTGATATCTAGCGCCACCACCACGGCGGCGCCGAGCGCGGATCCATGAACGGGCTGCGCCCTTTCGGCATCCATTCCGATTCTTCCGAATAGCGACCGCGCGGCGTCCGGCCAAAAACGGTCACTCGCGTACCAACATCGATCGCGTTGAAAAATGCGATCGCGTTTTCTTCCGGCAACCGGACACAACCGTGCGACGCCGGATAACCCGGCAAATAGCCGGCGTGCATTCCATTCGAGCCACTAAACCGCATGAAATAGCGCATCGGCGCGGGAACGAACCTGCCGCCGGGCGGCACCGGCATGTCCACATCCGCGTCGGCCACAATGGTGTTGCCGCGCGCGTCAACAATCTTTCCATACATCGACGAGTAATGATTGCGCTCCTTCTCGATGATGTTGAACGAGCCAGTCGGTGTGAGATGTCCATAACGGCCGCTCGCAATCGGGGTCGAAAGAACTACGCGGCCGCCTTGGATCAAGTAGGCCGTTTGCTCCTGTAGATCGATTTCAACCGTAAACGGATTGGAATCTTGCGCGCGTAGCGGCGTGAGTTCGAGAAGGAGAAGAAAAACCGACGCGATTCTCCAGAACAGCCTCACAATGATTTCAACCCGCGCGGCTGGGAAAAGTCTCAAGGTGGATCGGCCGTTCCGTCGGGCGATGCTAAATGAGGGCTCCGCCGCAAAATTTAACATCGCGCAACGGACTGCTCGATCCACCCGGCTTACACCGCGATTGGCGCTTTGATGGACGGGTGCGGGTCGTAGCCGATGAGCTCGAAATCTTCGAATTTGAAATCGTGGATGCTTTTGATGGCAGGATTCAATTTCATCTGCGGCAAAGATCGACAATCACGAGTGAGCTGTTCGCGCGCTTGCTCCAGATGATTTTGATAAAGATGCAGATCGCCGAAGGTGTGGACGAAATCGCCCGGCGCAAGATCGACAACCTGCGCCACCATCAACGTGAGCAGCGAATAGGATGCGATGTTGAATGGGACGCCGAGAAATAAATCGGCGCTGCGCTGGTAAAGCTGGCAGCTTAGTTCGCCGTCCTGCACGTAAAATTGAAAGAGCACATGACAGGGCGGCAGCGCCATCTTGTCGATCTCGGCCGGATTCCACGCGATCACAATCAAACGCCGGCTCGAAGGATTTCGTTTTATTTCGGAGATCACCTTGTCGATCTGATCGACGCGCACGCCGTTTTCGCCACGCCAATCGCGCCATTGCGCGCCATAAACGCGGCCGAGTTCGCCTTTTTCGTCGGCCCATTCGTCCCAAATCGTCACGCCGTGCTCATTGAGATAACGAACGTTGGTGTCGCCGCGCAAAAACCAGAGCAGCTCGTAAATGATCGATTTGAGATGAAGCTTCTTCGTCGTGAGCAGCGGAAATCCCGCGCCTGCGGGACGTAAATCGAAGCGCGCTTGCGCACCGAGGATCGACAATGTGCCTGTGCCGGTGCGATCGGCACGTGCTTGACCTTCTTCGAGCACGAGCCGGAGGAGATCTTGATATTGGCGCACACGAAACGGTTAACGCTTCCGCGTCGTTTTGCGAAAGGAAAAAACGCGGTGTAGTGGCGGCTGTCCTCAGCCGCACCAGTAAGATCTGCGCGTGAGGACACGCGCCTCTACATCAACGCTTCGCTACGCCTTGACCAACGCCAGTTCTTTTTCGAGCTGTTGTTTACACTCGTTCAGCGTTTGCAGACGCAATTGCCAGCGATGCAACTGGATGCTGAACTGGTTGATGTAACCGGTGACTTCCGTTCGTTGCGATTCGTTTTCGGTCAAGCGCCGCTGGATTCCCTGTAATCGTGCGACGGCGTCCGCGGCCGGCTCACTTGGCTTCGGAACGGCGGTGAGTTTGCCGCAGTCTTGGCAGCTCAAACTCATTCCCGCCGCGGCGCGATTGACTACGAGCGACGTGTTGCAGTGCTCGCAGCGGAAGAAGATGTCGGGATCGCGTCTGCTTTTGGCGCAGAGAGTTTTACTGCCTCAGTTTGCACGGGGACTTGAGCGAGCAGCCGCTATACCAAGCCAGAGGTCAGAAGTCAGAGATCAGAAATCAGGTTCGAATCGCCGCGCGTCGCATTGGCTCTCTCGCACCCGTTTGAAGCGGTGAAATCGAGACGGATTGTCTCGTTTTGGCCGAGCTAAGATCGACAACGATCTTCGTTAGGCCATAAACGGCAACGGTTTATGTGGATCGGCTTGAGGTGGCTTGCCTTTTGCTGAATAGCCAGGCAGGTCGAGCTCCTCGACCGGAAAGGATTTTTCATTCTATGGCTAAAGTTTTAGGAATTGACTTGGGCACCACCAACTCATGCATGTCGGTGATGGAAGGTGGCGATCCGGTAGTTTTGGAAAATAGCGAGGGCGCGCGCACGACGCCTTCGGTGGTTGCATTTACAAAGAATGGCGAGCGGCTCGTCGGCCAGGCCGCGAAGCGTCAGGCGGTAACGAACCCGCAAAATACGGTTTTCTCAATCAAACGTTTCATGGGCCGGAAGTTTGACGAGGTCCACGAAGAAGAACATCGCGTTCCCTACAAAGTCGTGAAGGCGGCGAACGGCGACGCGCACGTGCAAGTGGAAGTGGACGGGCAGAAGAAGACTTTCTCGCCGCCGGAGATTTCCGCGATGATTTTGTCGAAGATGAAGGCCGACGCGGAAGCAAAGCTCGGCGAAAAAATCATACAGGCGGTCATCACCGTGCCAGCGTATTTCAACGACTCGCAGCGCAACGCGACCAAAGACGCAGGCAAAATTGCCGGTCTCGAAGTTTTGCGCATCATCAACGAACCGACTGCGGCCTCGCTCGCTTACGGGCTTGACAAAAAGAAAGACGAGAAGATCGCGGTCTACGATTTGGGGGGCGGCACGTTCGACATCTCCGTGCTCGAAATCGGGGACGGCGTCTTCGAAGTAAAGGCGACCAACGGCGACACGCATCTCGGCGGTGACGATTGGGACGCGAAGGTGATGGATTGGATCGTCAGCGAATTTAAGAAAGACAGCGGCATCGATCTGACGAAGCAGCCGGACGCGATCCAGCGCATCAAGGAAGAAGCGGAGAAAGCGAAGATCGCGCTCTCCAGCTCGCAGGAATACGAAATCAATCTGCCTTTCATTACGGCGGACGCGAGCGGGCCGAAGCA
This sequence comes from uncultured Chthoniobacterales bacterium, assembly GCA_955652255.1. Classification (GTDB taxonomy): domain Bacteria; phylum Verrucomicrobiota; class Verrucomicrobiia; order Chthoniobacterales; family UBA10450; genus UBA10450. The sequence goes on from CATPAW010000126.1 coordinate 6,347, forward strand.
CATTCAGAAAAAAGTGACGCGCTCGAAGCTCGAGCAGCTCACCGATGATCTGTTCCAGCGGACGATCAGGCCGGTCAAAGACTGTCTTGCGGACGCGAAGCTCAACGAGAAAGACATTAATGAGCTCGTGCTCGTTGGCGGCATGACGCGCATGCCGAAGGTGATCGAGACGGCGCGCAACCTCATCGGCAAGGAGCCGCACAAGGGAGTGAACCCGGACGAAGTGGTCGCGGTGGGCGCGGCCATTCAGGGTGGTGTGCTCAGGGGCGACGTGAAAGACGTGTTGCTTCTCGATGTTACGCCGTTGACGCTTGCGATCGAAACCGCGGGCGGCGTGGCGACACCGATGATTCCGCGCAACACCACCATCCCGACGCGGAAGTCGCAGATCTTCTCAACTTATAGCGACAATCAGCCGGGCGTGGAAATCAAAGTGTTGCAAGGGGAGCGCCCGCTGTCGCGCGACAACAAAAATCTCGGCACATTTCATCTCGATGGAATTCCGCCGGCGCCGCGCGGCGTTCCGCAAATTGAAGTCACGTTCGACATCGACGCCAACGGCATTCTGCACGTCTCGGCCAAAGACCTCGGCACCGGCAAGGAACAAAAGATTTCCATCACCGGCAGCTCCGGACTTTCGAAAGACGAAGTCGAAAAGATGCAGCGCGAAGCCGAAGCGCACGCCGAAGAGGACAAGAAGGCGAAGGAAGCGATCGAGATCAAAAACAACGCCGACATGCTCGCGTATCAGTGCGAGAAGCAGTTGAAGGATCTTGGCGACAAAGTTTCCGGGGACAAGAAGAAGCAGGTCGAAGACGCCATCGCTGCGGTGCGCGAAGCGATCAACAAAAACGACACCGACGCGATGAAGCGGACCTACGACGACTTGCAGAACAAGTTCCAGGAAATCAGCGCCGAGCTTTACAAGCAGGCGTCAGCGCAAGCCGGACCCGGTCCGCAACCAGGACCCGAAGCTGGCGCGCGCCCGGGCCCTGAACAAGGCGCAGGTAAGCGCAGCGGCGGCGGTGACGGCGACGTTGTCGATGCAGAATTCGAAGTCGTGGACGAAGACAAGAAGAAGTAACGAAAACAATTTGCCGGCGACTGTTGCAAGATCGACAGTCGCCGGCTCAAACCAAAAAAAACAGAAGGAGTAAATAATTATGGCAGCAGTTAATGTAAAACCGCTCGGAGATCGGGTGCTGGTGCAGCCGATTGAAGAGCAGGAAACAAAAAAGGGCGGGATCATTATTCCCGATACCGCGAAGGAAAAACCGCAGGAGGGCAAAGTCGTCGCTCTCGGCACGGGTAAGGTGAATGAAGAGGGCAAAAAGGTCGATTTCACCGTGAAAAAAGGCGACAAGGTGCTGATCTCGAAATACGGCGGCACTGAAATCAAGATCGACAATGAGTCTTACCTGATCATGCGCGAGGACGACATCCTCGGCATCATCGGTTAACCGCAGGAGGAAATAACTTATGGCAGCTAAACAATTACAATTTGATGAAAATGCGCGGCACGCGTTGCTGCGCGGCATCGAGAAACTGTCGAGGGCCGTCAAGGCCACGCTCGGACCGAGCGGGCGCAACGTGATTCTCGACAAGAAATTCGGCAGCCCGACGATCACGAAAGACGGCGTGACGGTCGCGAAAGAAATCGAGCTGGAAGATCCGTATGAAAATATGGGTGCGCAGCTCGTGCGCGAAGTCGCGTCGAAAACTTCCGACATCGCTGGCGACGGCACGACCACGGCGACCGTGCTCGCAGAGTCCATCTATAAAGAAGGACTGCGCAATGTCACCGCAGGTGCGAACCCGACTTCACTTCAACGCGGTATTAACAAAGCCGTGGAAGTGATCGTCGAGGAGTTGAAGAAAATCTCGAAGAAAGTCAGCGACCGCACTGAGATCGCGCAGGTCGCAAC
>CATPAW010000127.1 GCA_955652255.1 uncultured Chthoniobacterales bacterium
ATCGATACCGCCGCTCATGGTCCGCCCGCCGCCGGCCATCGCATTGTTAAACGCGCGGGCCGTTCTTGTAATCGAATCGAGCAGGATGAAAACATGGGTTCCTGCTTCGACTAGCCGCTTGGCCCGCTCAATGGCGAGTTGCGCAATGCGGGTGTGGCTTTTGATGTCGCTGTCATTCGAGCTCGCCATTAATTCCGCATTTGGATGGGAGCGTCGGAAGTCGGTGACTTCTTCCGGGCGTTCATCGACAAGCAAAATGATGACATGCATCTCCTTGTGATTTTTCGTGACTGCCTCAGCGATATGATGGAGCAGCGTCGTTTTACCCGTGCGCGGCGGAGCGACGATCAGACCGCGCTGGCCCATGCCGAGCGGCGTCATTAAATCCATGATCCGGGTCGTATATCGATCCGGCACGGTCTCGAGCTTGATCCGTTTATTGGGGTTGATGGTCGTAAGTTCCTCGAATGGCCGCAGGCCCTGATATTTGGCGGGCTCTCCTCCGTTGATCGTGAGCAGTTTCGTCAATTGCGGACCGCGATTGCCGCGCCGCGTCTCGCCGTAAATCCACATGCCGTCACGCAAACCGAAGCGCCGCACAATTTCCGGCGTGACGAAAATGTCCTGTGGTGTTTGCACGAAGTTGCGTTTCGGGTCCCGCAGAAAACCGAAACCCTTGCCGGAAATTTCGATGATGCCTTCGCCAAACTCCGGTTCTCGTGAGATTTGTTCGCCCGTTTCGACCGCACTCTCTTCGGCTTGTCGATCTAATGTTTCAACACCAGGATTTTCCCCTGCAGGATCGACCACGCCGGACGATGAATTTGATGATTCGGGATGTGATTGGTTGAAACTTTCATTGCGCTCGCCGCGATCGTAATAACGCCGTCGCGGATAACGGCGGCGCGGCCGGCGCCGCCGCTGGTCGGGGATCGTGGGTTCAGTTTCCACCGGTGAAGGGCGGTTCTCGTTTTCTTGGTCCATAACTAAAAGAATCTGGTCGCTCGCCGCGGCGAGCGGGGGCCGCGTCGTCTCCTGCGGCAGTTAAATTTTTCAGGCCGGCAATCTGGCCAGTAGTTCGTCGGGAATATCTAGGTTTGAATAGACGTTTTGCACGTCGTCGTCGTCTTCGAGTTCGTCACATAATCGCAGCACCTGTCGCGCCACGGTTTCATCGGCAACCGGAACAGTCGTATCGGGAATGAACGTAAACTTTTGCCCATCGGTCGTAACACCCGCTTGTTTGAGCGCCTCAGCTACGGCATAGAGCTGATCGTGGGAAGTGGTAATAAGATACTGGTCCTCCTCGATTGTCAACTCCTCCGCTCCAGCGTTCAAAGCAAGCTCAAAAATGCGCTCCTCATCAATCGAATCGCGCGGGACAATGATCTGCCCCTTCTTGTGAAACATGTATGAAACACTGCCACTGGAACCAAGATTGCCATTGTTCCTGGTGAAAATGCTGCGGATCTCGGCCGCCGTGCGGTTCTTATTGTCCGTCGCTGCTTCGACGATCACTGCCACTCCGCCCGGTGCGTAGCCTTCATAGACGATCTCGTCGAAATGCGCCGCTTCATTGCCTTCACCAGTACCTCGTTTGATGGCACGCTCGATGTTGTCATTAGGCATACTTTGCGCACGCGCGGCCTGGACCGCGCTCCGTAGCCGCGGGTTGCCATTCGGATCTCCACCGCCAGTCTTCGCCGCAATACTAATTTCCTTCGACAATTTGCTAAAAACCTTGCCGCGTTTCGCGTCAATCGCGCCTTTGAAACGTTTGACCTTCGACCATTTGCTATGTCCCGACATAAATGTGCGGAATATTTTAAGACTGCAAAACTTGCCTAACGAATAATTCCAAATTCGGAACAGCGCGCCCCGCGAGAGACAGACAAAGACGCGGACTAACTATCCCAAACTTAACCGAACCCGACCCGATTTGTCAATCAGGCCGGAACGATTGCGTCGACCCAGCTCGCCAATGGTCCGTGTCAATATTCATATCGACGCGGACAGTTTGATTCGAGACAACCGTGAACCGTTGCGGCTTCGCGCGTAAGTGCCCGCGTGTGGGTCCTTGTGTGCGTCCTTGCACATCCAGAACGTAATCGCCTGGCGGCAGCACAGCACGATAATTTCCGTTCGTGTCCGCAGTGATCCGCGCGATTTCTTTTTGTCCGTCCCCGCTCAAGATGAGCAGCGGATAATCAGCATAGTTTCCCGCCGTCACGGTCGCCGCGTTTTCATCGCCAAGGTCGACCGGCTTGGACGAAAGGATCTTCAGATGACCCTCCATGACTCCTGACGGCAAAGCATCACTCGATGTAGCGCTACCGGCGAGCACCAGAACGATGCACCCAACGATCAGGTTCTTGAGGAACACAGATTACCTCGTGGAACATGCAGGCGGGGCAGATTTTCACTGCCCCGCCTGGAAACTCTAAACCCTATGGCACCACCAGGCTCCAAGCACCGCGACCGTGCGTCGCGGCGTATAAGATATGAGCGCTCGAGTCGATCGTCAGCCCGTAGGTCGCCACCGGCGGCAGGCCACTCCCAGCCGGAGTCCACGTGATCCCGCCCGACGCCAGCATGTCCACGCCGAAATCAGTCGAGACGAACAGATCGCCCGTGTTCGAGTTGAGGGCGATGCCGGTGATCGGTTGGTCGCCGATATTGTGGTCGATGTTCAACCACGTCGCCGTGTGGCTCATTGGGCTGTAATGCACATCGAACACGTGCCCCGTCGCCGTGCCGGCGGCTATCGCGTACGCGTTGTAGCCCGAGAACGAGATGAAGGCGTGGTTCGGGTCCGCCGGGTCGACGGCGATCCCGCTGACGAACCGCTCTGGCTGTGCCGACGTGTCGATGCGGAAGAATTTCACCACACTGATCGCTTTAGCGGCATTCGACGAAACGAAGACGCGTCCGCGCCTCAGCCCCACCCAAAGCGTGCCGGTGTCGCTCGGAGCGCGGCTCGTGGCGACGATGTACGTGCCGGGCAATTTGTCAGTGCCGAAGGATGGGTCGGTGGAGAGGTTCAGTCCGATCGCCACCCAGTCGCCGCACAAGCCCGTGAAGAAGTCGTCGCCGGTCAACTCGTTGCAGTGCAGGTCGAGAAAGGCTTGGCTACCGCCGTTGTCCTGCGTCCGCCAGACGTGCTGGAGCCCCGTGAACATCGTCCCCGAGACCTTCGGGTCGTGGATAATCGGGATATAGAACGAGCGAGGCTCGCTAGCTCCCGCCCCGACGAAGAACGTGTCGGAGATCCAATCCCACCCCGTCTCGCTGGTGCCGTTAAAGTTCACGTCGATCTGTGCATCGAAGAAGGTATGAAACCGGTTGTTCGGGTTGACCGGGTCGATGCCCGACTGGCCGCCGTCGCCGAAGATAGTCACGAACCAGTTGCCGGAGCTGAAGGCCTGCGTGCCGTTGTCCTGCGTGCCGCCCATGAAGTCATTGAGCGGGTTGTTCACGTTGACCGACAGGCTCTGGAATTGGAGCGTTCCAAGCCCGTGGTTCATCGTCGAGGTCGTTGTCGGTACCTTCGACAGCCAGCTCGTGCAATCGGTGAGGTCGGCTCCCGAGAGACCGCGCGACGAGCACTCGCTCGAGACGTTCGAGAACGAGCCGTTCAGCCTCCAGAGACCGCCGTCGTTGGCGATGAAGACGATGTTCGGGTCAAACGGAGTCGCCGCGATTGCGTGCTGGTCGGGGTGCAGGCTGATCCCTTGCGTGTCGATGGTCATGTCCGTGAAATCCACGCCCGCGTCCGAGGAGCGCTGAATCGCGCGGCCGTTCGACCTGAGGGGCCCGGGCGGGAAGATCTCCCCGTACTGCATCGAGCCGCCGATGTAGACAATGTCCGGGGACCCCGGTGGCGAGTAGACCGGCATGTCGTAGCTGCACTGAGTTGAGCAGTAATTGTACGAGGCGAAGCCGGGTGTGCCGTTGGTCGAGCTGGACAGCGTCGTCCAGCCGCCGTTCGTCCCAGCAGTGAAGAGCGTCGCCGCGGTCACGTTTGCGTTGTCAACCCGGTAGAAGTTGGCCGGCGCGCTGCTCGCGTCACCGACGTAGATCCGCAGGTTTTCACCGTTCGGCGCCAGCGAGAACTCGGTCCGCGAGAAGGACGACTGACCGATAAGGCCGCCGCCGGCCGACTCGAAGATCTGGTGGAAGGTAGTGTCGCCGTCCTGCGTCATCGACCGGCGGAAGACGCCATAGTCGAAGAACGAGGCATAGACCTGCGTCTCGCTGCCCGGGCGGTACAGCCCGATGTGCGAGCAGCCGGCGCGGAAGAAGTCCCCGCCGTTGGCGGTAGTCGGGTCGACCGTATCCTGTGTAAGGATCAGCGCGGATGAGAACGACTTCCCGCCGTCCGTGGACTCGTAGAGACCGACCTTCGCACTTCCTGGCGGCGTGAAGCGACCGCCGTTGGACGAGGACGATCCGTGCCGCGCCACGTCGGTGCCGATGAAGATATGGCTCGCGTTAGCCGGGTCGATCGCAATCGAGCCAATCGAGCGGCCGGTGGCTACCGGACAGGTGCCCACACCCGACGCGCATGGAGCGGTCGATGCCGTGCTCCCTGCCACGAGCGTCCAAGAAATGCCGCCGTCGGTCGACTTGTAGAGACCGACGCCGGCCTCGGAGTCACCCGAGCCATTCGGCTCACCCGTTCCCACATAGAGCGTGAGCCCCGAAGGGTCATTCGGATCGAACACGATCGAACCGATGGCGTTCGATGCGATCCCTTTGCTCACCAAGCTCCAGCTCGGGCGCGGCGCGAAAGCATTGGTCGTTTTCCACACACCGCCGCCGGCTGCGCCGATGAAGACGGTGCAACTGGAGAGGCTGCTGCAGTTCGGATCCACGGCGATTGCGGTCGTGCGCCCGGAAAAGATCGTGCCAGCTGTAGCGCCGGTGGATTCGGATGCGACGAGGGCGTCCGCGGGGACGCCGCGCGGGCCAAGCTCCTTCCATTTCGCCAACGTGGCAGGCGCCAGACTGGCGATCGTATTGGCCGCGTTCGCCGCGGCGAGCTGCTGGGCATGTCCGATCCACTTGTTCGGGTAGGCTCGGTTATCGTAGGCCTCCTGGGCACGACCGTTATGGATCTGGATCGATTCCGGCTCACCACTCTGAGTCAGGCCAAGCCTCGTCTCGAACGCGTCTCGATGTAGCGCCCTGAACTGGCTGACGGATATTTTTGGGTGGCTAGTGGATGTTTTGGCCGCGACGAAGGCCATCGACGCCGCCGCGGAGATGAGTGTGCCCGCGGTGGCGATCCGCAGCTGTGATAGGAGACGATTTCGAGTAAACCAACGATTAGTTTTCATATATTTTTTGAGCCGGCGATAACGAGTTGAAGTTTCCGGAAGATTTGCGGAACGCGAGCTTGCAAAATGAAAACGAAAACGTCAAGCGTTTTTTCGCGCGCTTTTGTCTTTTTTTTGCGATCAGATTTTGGCCATGTCCCCGACGACAATTTCTGCCACCCGATCCGCTGCCCAGGAATCCAGACGGACGCGAAAGATTCGTCACGTGGAAAAGCGCCGAGAAAATCATCGTTTGTCAACCTTACTAAGCGGCCGCCATGGTGGCCCGCTTCCGTGCGGTTCCATCCAGAATGCGCTTGCGCAAACGCAATGATTTGGGAGTCACTTCCACGTACTCATCCCTCTCGATGTACTCGATCGCGCGCTCGAGACTCATCCGCAGCGAAGCTTCGAGCTGAATCCCTTTGCCTTCTCCCTGACTGCGCATGTTGGTAAGATGCTTCGCTTTGCATGGATTGACCGGTAAATCTTCCGGCCGCGCGTTTTCGCCTACGATCATGCCTGGGTAAACATCTTCCTGCGGACCGATAAAAAGCCGACCTCGCTCCTGAATGTTATTGAGCGCGTAAGCGGTGCTGATTCCCGATTCCATCGACACCATCACGCCACGTCCGCGTCCGCCAATCTCGCCCTTGAACGGCGCATATTCGCGAAAGAGATGGCTCATCACTCCCTCGCCCCGGGTTAGATTCACAAAATCGGTTTCGAATCCAATTAGTCCGCGCGTCGGGATGATCGCCTCGATGGAAACCCGCCGGGCGTGATGATCCACATGGACCACCTCGGCTTTACGATTGGCAATTGATTGCAGAACGTCGCCGAGGTTCTCATTTGGTAGATCGACATATAGATTTTCCAGCGGCTCGAGCAGGCCGCCGCTCCCGTCGCGCTGAAAAATCACTTCTGGTCGCGAGACCATCACTTCATAGCCTTCGCGCCGCATTTGCTCGACGAGAATTGCAATCTGCATTTCTCCACGCGCATCGATCTCAAAAACTCCAGCAGTTTCCGTATCGGCCACGTGCAACGAAACGTTGCCGCGCGTTTCGCGAATCAAGCGTTCCCGAATGTGCCGCGCAGTCACAAATTTTCCTTCGCGTCCGGCAAAGGGCGAATCGTTCACGAGAATACGCATCCGAATCGTCGGTGGATCGATATCCACAAACTGAAGCGGCGCGGCGTCTTCGTGGTCGGTCAGAGTTTCGCCGATGTAAACTTCCTCGAATCCGGCGAGACCGATAATCTCGCCGGCGCTCGCGTGTTTTATCTCGATTTGCTCCAGCCCGGAATAAGTGAAGAGCGCGGTGACATTCGCCCGTTCCAGAGTCCGGTCGCGATGAATGCAGACGATGGAATCCCCCACACGCACGCGGCCGCTCACAATGCGACCAAGCGCAACACGGCCAAGATAATCGCTGTACTCCAGATTCGAAACGAGCATTTGAAAAAATGGCTCGCTCGAAATTTTTGGCGGCGGCACATGCTGCACGATTGCTTCAAAAAGCGGCGTCATGTCGCCCCTGCTGTCGTGTAGTTCGCGCATGGCGAAGCCGTTCTTCGCGCTCGCGTAGACAATGGGGAAATCGAGCTGCTCGTCGGTTGCTTTCAGTTCGACAAAGAGATCAAAAATCATGTCGAGAACTTTGTGCGGACACGCATTTTCTCGGTCGATCTTGTTGATCACAACAATCGGCCGAACGTGGTTCTCCAGCGCTTTACGCAAAACGAATCGCGTTTGCGCCTGCGGCCCGTCGTGGGCATCGACCACGAGCAACACGCCGTCCACCATCTTCATAATGCGCTCGACTTCGCCGCCGAAATCCGCGTGACCCGGTGTGTCGACGATGTTGATCCGATAGTTGTTCCACTGAAAGGCCGCGTTCTTGGCACGGATGGTGATTCCTTTTTCGCGCTCCAAATCCATCGAATCCATCACGCGCTCCTCGATTTTTTGGTTGGAGCGAAATGTGCCTGATTGCCGCAGCAACTGGTCGACCAGCGTCGTCTTGCCGTGATCGACGTGCGCAACGATGGCGATGTTCCGGATCTTATCCATTTTGAGAGGCGCTCTTCCGAAGGGGGAGGAGCGCCGAATATGGTGGCGCGCCTCTCACACGTCAAATGCGCGCGAGGATTGTCCGCGGCAATCGAACAAATAGCGCCGTCAAGGCAGATTGATGCGAAAACCGCCAAAAGAAGCGGTCATGAAGACCGCTTCCCAACACATTCGTGCCTCGGGAAGATGTCGATCTTGTGGAACCATTGCCCGGCGTTAACAGCCAGGCTCCGATTAGCGGAGGCCTAGCCTAACGATTGCCTAACTTGCGCGCAAGAGCGCGCCTCTTGATTTCAAATCAGCCGCCGAATTTATCGGCGCACGTAATGTCCATGGATCCAGACTCGGTGATGCGGGCCCCAATGCCCCGGAACCCAGACCCAATAAACACCGTTGGCCCAATAGCCAGGACCATGGACGTAATATGGCTGGTCGCCGATGCCGATATTGATCGAGATTGCATCCACGGTCGTTGCAACGATACCGCTCATGCCGAGCACGGCGGCTAAGATTAATGCGAGCTTCTTCATGATTTTCTCCTGTTTGGGTTTGGACGAATTTCCGGACCCGTTTATTTAACCCTTCCGGAACTTCATTGCACGCCTTCTCCGCGCGGGATGCAAGCTTAAGTCGTTCGCGGTGGGATCGTTTATGCCAAAACCGGTGTCGCCGTTACCGGCTCGATCCATTTGCCATGTTCGCGAATCAAATCCTGCAAACGCTCGACTGCTTCCGCCTCGGGAATGTTGAATTTCACCGGCGTCTTGCCGACATAGAGGTTCACTTTGCCGGGTGCGCCACCCACATAACCAAAATCCGCATCGGCCATTTCTCCAGGCCCGTTCACAATGCAGCCCATGATCGCAATCTTCACGCTTTTAAGATGCGACGTTGCCGCTTTGATCTTTGCCGTCGTGGCTTGCAGATTAAATAACGTCCGGCCACAAGACGGGCACGCGACGTAATCGGTCTTGAAAATCCGCGAGCCCGCGGCTTGCAATATATTATAGGAGAGGCGCAGTCCTTGCCCCGGCGCTTCTTCCCCCTGCACCAAAACGGCGTCCCCAATTCCATCGCACAGCAGCGAACCGATGTTTGTCGCGGCGATGAGAAGCGTGTGGAGGAAGTCCCTGCTTTCATCCTTCATCCTTCTTAATTCATCCTTTAAAAGGATCGGATGCCGCGGCTGTAACTTCGCGGCAAGCAAACGATACGCCGTGATCACCGGAAGATCGACATCGTCCCTGACCGTAACGAACTGCGGCGTCGAATTTTCATTCAGTCGTGCAATCGCGTCGTCATCGCGGGGATCGACTTCTTCAATTTGCGCGTGTTCGTAAACAATCTCCGGTTTGTAGTCGCCCATCTTGTCGATCTTATGCGCGATCTTGTGGAAGTTTGATTGCACGATTACGACCCGGATCAATTCCTCGCCGCCCACTCGCACGCCATCGCGCTCAACCGTTTCCGTCGCGCGTCTTTGGTATGAGAATGGATCAAACGAAACTTCGACGTTGGGCGTTGGGCGTTGGATGTTGGATGTTTTCTGAGTCATCGCGACCAGTGCTTTCGCCACCGGAATTTCATGGATACTGTCCTCGGTCAGCGACACACGGATCGTGTCGCCGATTCCGTCCGCCAGAAGCGATCCGATCCCGATTGCGCTTTTAATTCGCGCGTCTTCGCCTTCGCCCGCCTCGGTCACGCCGAGATGCACCGGATAATTCCAGTCCGGCCCTTCTTCATCCAGCCGCGCAACGAGCAGCCGATATGCGGCGATCATCACCTTCGGATTGCTCGACTTCATCGAGAAGACGAACGCGTGATAATCGAGATCGCGCGCGATGCGGGCGAACTCGAGCGC
>CATPAW010000128.1 GCA_955652255.1 uncultured Chthoniobacterales bacterium
ACCGAAGTAGTGAGTTAGTGACTACGCGATCATTGTCCGCTAATCGCTGAATCGCTCAATTGCTAAATCGCTAACAGCCGCAGTGCGCTTTTATCGGCTGGTCGCGCTCGCATTGCGGCTGTCCAAAGATTGTCAAAGCGCAACAGGCAGAAACCGGGTACTGTTGCCGGATGGAGCGCCGAATTCTTTGCGGATTCGTCGCGATCTTTGTTCTTGCCGGAACATCCTCCCTTCGTGCCGAACCTTCCAGTTCGGTCAATCCGAACGAGGGCTGGAAACTGGCGACGCAATCCAATGGCGTTGCGATCCACACCAGGCCGCATCCCGGTTCGCCGCTGAAAGAATTCAGGGCGGTAGGCGAGATCGACGCGCCCAGTGGCGCCGTCCACGCAGTGATCGACGATCTCGAAAATTATCTCAGCTTCATGCCGTACACAGCCGAATGCCGGCTGATCAATCGTTGAGCCCCGTTATTGCTTTGTTGTGCTTTCGGGCGTTCCCGCTTCCAACATTCGCACGCGCCTGTCGATGTAAGGCAATCGAATCGTCAGGGTGAGGCCTTTGCCTTCGCTGCTTTCGATGGAAAGTTCGCCGCCATGTTCGCGCACGATGCGACGCACAATCAAAAGTCCAAGACCGGTGCCGGACGATTTGGTGGTGAAATAAGGTTCGAAAACGCGGCTCAGATTTTCGGCAGACATCCCGACGCCCGTGTCCGTGAAGCTTACCAACACGTGGGTGTCGTCACGATCGGTGCGGATGCGCAGGACGCCACGGCGTTTCATTGCTTCGAAGCTGTTCTTAATCACGTTATAGAAAGCCTGCTTCATCTGGTCGCGATCGAGCTTGAGCAGCGGCAGATCGGAACGAAGTTCCTGCTCGACGACGAGCTCGCGGTCCTGAATTTCCGGAGCAAAAAAGTGCACCGCTTCATCGACAATCGCATTCACGTTTTCGGGATGCAGTTGTGGCTTTGATGGCCGGATGGCGCGGAGAAATTGGCTCACGATCGAATCGAGCCGCGCGATCTCGGCCCGCGCGACGTCAATCGACTCCTGGAGGTCGGCTTGCACCTTTTCATCAAGCTCGCGCACTTTACGCTCCATCAGCTGGAGATGGATGTGAAGCGAGTTCAGCGGATTGCCGATTTCGTGCGCCACGCCGGCGGCGAGGAGGGTGAGCGCATTTAATCGCTCCGACTCGATTGTCTGCTCGGCCGAGCGGCGGCTCGCGGTGATGTCGCGCAAAATCATGGCATGACCGACCTGCCGGGCGGAGATGTCGATCTTATCGTCGGCCGCGCGGTGCTCGATCGTGAGCGGCACGATGTAAAAATTAATGAAACGATTTTGCGGATAAAAAATTTCCATGTCGCGACTGATCGCTCCTTCCGATCGGGAAAGAGCGTCCCAATCCAGGCCGTGCACTCGTTCGTCCAACCGTTTACCGATCGCGTCCTCGCTTTCCAGTCCAAACAATTCGCAGGCTGCCTCATTTACGTAGGTGATGCGCCCGTTCGAATCGGTGACGATGATGCCTTCCTGGATGGCGTTGAAAACGGTTTCGAAAAATCCTTTTTCCTCCGCGAGACGGATCAGGTAATTTTGCACCTCCTCGGGACCGATCCGTCCGAGGCGCCCGATCAGTTTTTCAAGAAAACCCGATTTCATTTCGTTACGCTTGAAACGGCGGCTGCGGTTATGGAGAGGGCACGTTGGCCTGGTCCAACACGCATTGCTTGAACCATCGTGTCAAACATCGCAATCTCATCGCGCGTAATATGGGAAGATGGAATGAGCAGTATGAATGACACACGAACGCACACGCATCACTGAGCCTATGAAGGTTTCGATTGTCATCCCGTGCTATAACGAAAAGAGTACGATCGCGAAAATCGTCGAGGCGGTGCGCAGCGCCCCAGTTGAAAACAAAGAGATCATTGTGATCGATGATGGGTCTAATGATGGAACTCAAACTTTACTGCGGGAAAAGCTTTCCGGTGCGGTCGACCAGATTATTTACCATCCCACCAATCGAGGAAAAGGAGCGGCCCTGCGCGCGGGTTTCGAAGCGGCGAGCGGAGAGATAATTTTGGTGCAGGATGCCGATCTTGAGTACAGCCCCAAGGAATATCCGCTTTTGCTCGAGCCGATAATTTCTGGCAAAGCCGATGCCGTTTTCGGCTCGCGTTTCATGGGCGGCCGCCCCCATCGCGTGGTATTTTTTTGGCACATGATCGGTAACAGGTTTCTCACCCTGCTCTCAAATATGTTCACTAATTTAAATCTGACCGACGTGGAAACCGGCTACAAAGCTTTTCGAGCGCCGCTCATCAAATCGATTCGGATCGAAGAAAACCGTTTCGGAGTCGAGCCGGAAATAACGGCCAAGCTCGCGAAAAAGCGCTGCCGAATCTATGAAGTGGGCATTTCTTACTACGGCCGGACGTATGAAGAAGGAAAAAAGATCGGCTGGCGAGACGGGTTGCGGGCACTGTATGCGATCGTTAAGTACAACTGCTGCCGGTAAACGTGATCTATGCGGAAATATTTGCGCCGCAGGCTGCGCGATTATCTCGCACTTTACATCCGGCCGGAAGATTCCGTCCTGGAAGCTGACTTAACTGCGGAAAACACGTCCGGCAGGATGCAACTCTTTTTCCGCGTTCGGTCACCAGATCAAACTAGTACGATCGTGCTGGAATTGATTCTTCTGGAACGTGGGCACAGCGCTGAAGGCCCTTGCCCCTTGTCACCTGCGAGCAGCGCGAGACTCTTAGACTTCGCTCAGCATAACACATAAAACGGACAGACCTCGCTGTGCGCCAGAATAGGCCCGCGTAAGCTTACCCGGCTGGCACGCGCTCAACTGCTTCGCCGGTTTCGGCTTCGGCGCGTTCTTTCAATGCGGCTTTGCGCGAGAGTTTTACGCGGCCTTTGTCGTCAATGCCGATGCATTTGACCCAAATCATGTCGCCGACGTTCGCGACATCTTCGGTGCGATTTACTCGGAAATCGGCCAGCTCGGAAATATGCACGAGACCGTCTCTGCCCGGGAAAACTTCGACAAACGCGCCGAATTCTTTCACCGAGACAACGCGGCCCTGGTAGGTCTGACCGATCTCGATTTCGCGCGTCATGCCGCCGATAATTTCTTTTGCGCGCGCCATGCTTTCGCCGCTGGTCGCGTAGATGTGCACTGAGCCGTCGTCCTCGATATTAATTTCAGCGCCGGTTTCCGCGACAATGCCTTTGATGGTTTTGCCGCCAGGACCGATAAGCGCGCCGATTTTCTCCGGATTAATTTTGATCGTTTCGATGCGTGGCGCGTACTTCGACAACTCCGCGCGCGGTTTGTCGATCTTGCCACGCATGATTTCGAGAATTTTCGTGCGCGCTTCTTTCGCACGCATGATCGCCTCGGCCATGATTTTGTGGCTGACGCCCGGAAGTTTCAGATCGAGCTGATAACCGGTGACGCCGTTGTCCGTGCCGCAAAGTTTGAAGTCCATGTCGCCGAAACGATCTTCGGAGCCGATGATGTCGGTGAGCAACTCGTAACGTTTCAATTGTCGATCTTCGCCGTGTTCGGTGACGAGGCCGACGGAAATTCCGGCGACCGTTCCCTTCACTGGGACACCAGCGTCCATCAGCGCCAACATCCCGCCACAGACGCTCGCCATCGAGGTCGATCCATTCGATTCCATGATCTCGCTCGAGATGCGAACGGCGTAACGAAAGTCGTTTTCGCCCGGCACAACTGGTTCGAGCGAACGCTCCGCCAGAGCGCCGTGGCCGATCTCGCGCCGGCTCGCGCCACCGGTGCGACCGGTCTCTCCCACGCTGAACGGCGGAAAATTGTAATGCAAAATAAAACGCTTCGAAGTTTCGCCGCCGCCGTAGGCGTCGATGTTTTGCGCTTCTTCGATCGGCGCCAGCGTGGTGAGGGCGAGGGCCTGGGTTTCGCCGCGCTGGAAAATGGCCGAGCCATGCGCGCGGGGCAGCACGCCCACTTCGCAACTGATTGAACGCAGATCCTGATAACCCCGGCCATCAACTCGTTTTTGTTTGTCGAGAATGCTGATGCGAAACGCCTTTTTCTGCACGTAATCGAACGCTTGCCAAATTGAAAACGCATCGGTCTCGGGATATTTCTGCAAGATCGACATCTTCACTTCTTCGCGCAGTGCGTCGATCGCTTTGGCGCGCGCGACTTTTCCTTCGGTGTAAAGCGCGCTTTCAATGCGGCTGCCCGCCACTTGATAAGCAATTTCGAGCAGGTCCTGTTTCACCCGAAGCAGCGGCATCTCGCGTTTCGGTTTGCCCACTTGCGCGGCCAGTTCTTTTTGGATGCGAATCATCTCGCGCGCGTGTCCGTGCGCGAACTCGAGCGCTTTTATGAAATCGGCCTCCGGCATTTCGTTCGCCGCGCCTTCAATCATGATGACGTCGTTTTCGGTGCCGACGTAAATAAGATCGAGATCGCTTTGCGTGCGCTCCGTGTGTGTGGGGTTGGCGATGAACTGGCCATTCACGCGGCCAACGCGCACGGCGCCGATCGGGCCCGAAAACGGGATGTCGGAAACGCAAAGCGCGGCCGAAGCGCCATTAAGCGCGAGAATATCGGGATCATTTTCACCATCGGCGCTGAGAAGGAGGCTGATGACTTGAGTGTCGTAGAAGTATCCCGTCGGAAAAAGTGGCCGCAGCGGCCGATCGATCATGCGTGAAGTCAGCGTTTCCTTTTCCGAAGGACGACCTTCGCGTTTGAAATAACCGCCGGGAAATTTTCCGACCGCCGCCGCTTTTTCCCGATAATCGACTGTGAGCGGAAAATAATCCTGACCTTCCTTGATGGTGGTTGCCGAAACGGCGCTCGCCAGCACCATGGTGTCGCCGCATGAGACGATGACCGCGCCGTCGGCGAGCTTGGCGATTTTACCGGTATCGATGGAGATATGAGAGGCCCCGATTTGGGCCGTGACCTGATGTTGCATTTTACTTTCCTGGATGTGCGAGTTCCAGGCCGGTCACCCTGACTGTAGGTTTTAATCCCGCGATTGCGGGACTAAAACCTAAAATCCAAGGTGGTTCGTTCGGCCTGGACTGCTGATTGTTGTGTTTCTAATTTACGCTTGGCTTCAAACGGAAAAACGATGAACGCGAACTTCCCCAAAGATGGCCGCGGTTATTTCCGCAGCTTTAACTTGTCGATCAACTTTTTGTAGCGATCGGCTTTCGATTTGCTCAAATAATCGAGCAAACTCCGGCGTTGCGCGACCATCTTGAGCAGGCCGCGGCGCGAGGAATGATCTTTGGCGTTGCTCTTCAGGTGTTCCGTCAGGTGCTCGATCCGGTGTGTGAGAAGTGCAACCTGCACATCCGCGCTGCCGGTATCGTTTTTATGCAGCTGGAACTCCGTGATGTTCAACGTTTCCGTGTTCTCCGCCATAAACGAAGTCGCTATTGTAGATGAAGACCGCGCTTTCGCAAGCGCCGCCTGCGCACCGCAGCAGATTGCGCCGATCGGGGCGTTTCAGCATGTTGCCGCCTGAGAATTTGTTCGAAATCAGAACGGCAGCGGCAAGCGATCCGGCGGGATCCACTTTTCGCGCGCGGTTTTCGAGGTGATCAGCTCGCGCGTGTAGTGGGCATCGATTGGGCGGCGAGTGCCCCAGCGCGCGACGATTAAGTTGATCCGGCGCCAAAGTGGAAGATCGACATCGTAATTTGCGGCGACGTGATCGAGCAGACGCATCCAAAACGTCGTCAACGTCTCGTGATAAAGATTGCTGACGCCGTGGTGCGCCGCGAAGTCGCGAATCTTTTCGCGCATGCGCTTGAGCGCCTGCTCCGGCGGCATCTCGTTGAGATAACTCAACGCCACGCAACATGCGCGGCGTGAGTGAACTCCGATGACGGAATAGTCGCGGTCTCAAAGGCGTGCACCAGCGCCGAGATTTCGGCGTCGCTGGCGAACCCTTTTGTTTTCCAATCCGCGCTCCGGCGCGGCTCAAGCGAGCCGTCACGGATTCATTTTTCCCCAGATAAAGAGCAGGATAAGTGCGCCGATAATCGACATGATGAAACCAGCCGGATGAAACGATGAGCCCGGTGCTGGTCTCGAGAAAAGCCGCGCGATCAAGCCGCCGACGATCGATCCGCCGATGCCGAGAAGCGTGGTCATGATAAAGCTGAGATGCTGAATACCCGGCATAATCGCGCGCGCGATCAAACCGACGATGAAACCGAGGATGATGGACCAAATGATGTGTAACATGGGTTTGTCTTGGTTAGGGCGTGAAGGCTATCACGGAGCAAATTTGGAAAGCCAACCTTTTTCCGCGCAAGATCGGCAAGCGATTTTCCGTTGTTGTGGCCGCCGTCTCGACGGCATTTCCTACTAATTTTGCCGCTGATGACAGCGGCCGCTACAGTCTTTGACGGTTCGCTTCATCAATAGCGAGGTATTCGTCGCGCGGCGGACTGAAAGTGTCGAGCACGCGCGTGTCTTCGATCGTTTCCACGCCATGGGGCACGTTGCTCGCGAGATAAAATGAATCGCCGGCCGCAAGTTCGTGCGGCGTTCCATCGACAATCAACCGCATTTTGCCTTTGAGAATGTGCACGATCTGTTCCTGCGGATGTCGATGTTCGGGCATTTTGCTGCCGGCTTCGAGCTTGGCCAGCATTTGGTACATCGCTTTTCCGCTCGTCACCGTTTGGCGCTTGATGCCGGGGCAGATATCGACCCAGGGATTTTTGTTTTTCATGAGATTTTGATTCGAAAATGATAAGACGAGATATTCATTCGCTTGAGCAAATAAAAACGGTGCGCATCGAAGCGCTGCACACCGGAATCAAGCTCCAGATTTTCGCAATTGTTCGCGCGCGCCTGCTCCACCAGCCAATCGAAAAGTTTGCCGCCGAAACCAAGTGATCGGTCGGCAGCCTGCGTAACAAGATCGTCCACGTAAAGAAATTTGCCGGAAAAGAGCGATTCGAGAAATCGGTAGCCGGCGACCGCGCGCACTTCGCCTTCCGCCTCGAGAAACGCCAGCAAGTAGCCCTCCGTTTGCTGGCGCGTGACGCGCTCCACAAATTTCTCCGCATCCTCGAAGTACGGCCGCAACTCGCGGATGACCGCATGGCAGCGCTGAATTTCCTCCGGCGTCGTAGCGATCGTGATCCGCGAACTTATCATGTCGATCTTGTCTCGCGTTTGCCGTCGTACCACAGATGCAGCCGGTCGCGCGACTGCGCCGCGCGTGGACCGCGCATGATTACGGAAAATGAGTTCCCCAAAATTTCGCGCGCCGAATACATGCGCAGTTTTCGCCCGGAAGTAACGACCGGTTCACGCAAGATTTTGAAGCGGCCCAGTTTTCGCAGCGCCAGACTGAAAAAGACTTCTTCGCCGATGAAAAGTTGCTCATCGAATCCGCCGATTGCGTCGAAGTTTTTGCGCGTGGTGAAAAGAAACGCGCCCGCGCCAAGATTGAGCGCAAAATAAATCCCGCAAAAAGTCTTGATGAAGACGCGGCCCCAGAGCGGGATGACGCCATCAGCGAATATGCGTGCGCTGCCGCCTGAACAGCCCGCGTTTAATGCCGCCATTGCATCGGCAACGTGCCTGGCGTTGATGCGCGTATCGGCATCGATAAAAAACAAAACTCCACCGCGCGCGGCGCACGCGCCGGCATTGCGCGCGGCCCCAATTTGGCGCCGGTTGATCGACACAACTTGCACACCGGTTCTTACAGCCATCTCCGACGTGGCATCGGTGGACGCGTCGTCGACGACGATAATCTCGTACTTCTCGATCTCTTCCGCCGCCCCGCGAATGGCCGAGATGGTCGATGGCAGCTCC
>CATPAW010000129.1 GCA_955652255.1 uncultured Chthoniobacterales bacterium
CAATGCGTAGATGAAAACTCGCCCGTTCTCCTCGATCGCTTCGCAGTTTGGATCGCACGAATGATTGATCCAGCGCGCTTCGTTCCCACCGGTCGTCGGGTCGATCACTTCTTTTCCATCGTCGAGGCCGAACAAGAATGTGTGCGGGTCGTCGAGATCGTTCGGGACATTCTCCCATAAAATCCGTTTGCCGGTGTATTCGATGATCCGGGCGCCTTTGGAGATCGGTTTGGTCGCGTACACGCCGCGACCGTGCACGCCGGACTTGCGGACTTCGATTCGGCCGGCTGGCTTTCGAGTTTTGGTTTTAATCGGCTTTTTCCCAGTCATGAGAATCTAATATAGTCAGTCTGGAGATTACGGTTGTGATCTCTCTTTTTAGGACGATAGTGCGACAAGTTTCTCTGAAACGGCTTCTGGGAACAACAGTTCCGGAATCTTTGCGAGTTAATCCATCGTTGGCATCTTTAACGAAATGACAAATGACGGGTGACGAGTGACAAGCGAAACACAAAAAGACATCGATCAATTATGAAAGCCGAACTCGTTAAAGCCGCCTCCGAAGTAATTCCCAATCATCAAATTCTGGTGAACATGGTCTCGCGCCGTGTTCGACAGCTGTGTCTCGGTCATCGTCCGCTCGTGGAATATGCGCCCGGGCTTGGTCACGCCGATATCGCGTTAACCGAAATCGTCAACCAAAAGCTGACGTACGAGTCAACCTTCGGTCAGAACGGGAACCTTCCGCCGGCGGAAGTAGTGCAGTTTCCCGGGATCATCGTCGCGAATAAGAAAATCGTAAAGACGAAGAAGGCGGCCTGAGGACAGAGGTCAGTCTCCTGCGCTGAACACAATTTAATTGCTTGCGCTCGCGGCGGGGGCTGAACATTGTGGAGCGGTTAAGTCTAACCAAATCCTATGAAAACATCTGTCTTGTCTTTAATCACAGCGCTCGCGACTGTCGCGTTTTTCACTTCCTGCGCACAAAAGAAGGAAGAGACCCCGACCGCCACGAGCACAGCTACGACAACCCACGCGGGCACGACCACTAAGAAAAAAACGTCGACTGCGAAGAAGACCGCGACCACGGAAGAGTCGCCTTCGCCGACTGCGTCACCGAAGAAGACCGCGAAGAAGAAGGCGGCCGCTGAGGAGTCGCCATCCGCTACCGAGTCGCCTTCGCCGTCGCCGACACCGTAGGCCAGAGAAGCGGCCAGAAAGTCAGAGGTCAGCGATCAGAAGTCAGAGATCAGACCTCGGCGAAGCAAAACAGCGGCAGTGAAGTGATCCTTCATCTGCCGCTGTTCGTCAGGAGGTTGCGCTTGGGATCGGGCCGACCGATGTGACGAGGTGGATTTGCCTCTGGTCCCTTTCTTTTTCCCCTTCACCGTGGTGGTGGTTCTTACGCTCGGGGACGGTGCTGAACTTCATCCTCGCACCTCCCGTGCCATCTTTGACAACCTAGCCCGCGATGTTGGCGAAAATTTATTCCGCGGCCGTTTACGGAGTAGATGCTTACGAAGTTGAGATTGAAGTAAATGCCAGCGGCGGCCATCCCGTGATTGTCGTCGTCGGCCTGCCTGACGCGGCGGTCAAGGAAAGCCGCGACCGTGTCACGACGGCGGTGAGCAACAGCGGGTACTTCTGGCCGCGCGGCCGGACGACGATCAATCTCGCCCCAGCCGATATAAAGAAAGAAGGCCCGAGCTTCGATCTGCCCATTGCGCTGGGAATGATCGCGGTGAGCGAGGAGATTGACACTTCCACGTTCGAAAAATTCAGTTTCGTGGGCGAGCTCGCTTTGGATGGCGCGGTGCGCGTGGTTAAAGGTGTGCTACCGGTGGCATTGGAGGCGCGCCGGCGCGGCAAGCACACTTTGTTCGTGCCGGAAGCGAACGCGCAAGAGGCCGCCATAGTCGACAAGATCGACATCTACGGCGTGCAAAATTTACGGCAGACGTTTCAATTCTTGCGCGGCGAAATTCCACTGCTTCCCGCGCGTGGCGATCTCAGTGCGTTTTTCGCGACGCACCAAAGTTACGATGTCGATTTAGCGACGTGAAAGGCCAGGGCCACGTCAAGCGCGCAATCGAAGTGGCGGTGGCCGGCGGTCATAACATCTTGATGATCGGGCCGCCCGGCTCGGGCAAATCGATGCTCTCCAAGCGCATCGCGACAATCATTCCGCCGATGTCGCTCGAGGAAGCGATCGAAACGACCAAAATCCACAGCATCGCCGGAGCGCTTGATAGCGAGAGATCGTTCGTCGTGACACGGCCGTTTCGTTCCCCGCATCACACGATCAGCGATATCGGTTTGCTCGGCGGCGGCGCGTTTCCAAATCCCGACGAAGTGAGCTTGGCGCACAACGGCGTTCTTTTTCTCGATGAGTTGCCCGAGTTCAAAAGATCGGCCCTGGAAGTGATGCGCCAGCCGCTCGAAGATGGCAAAGTCACGATTTCGCGCGCTGCCGGCAGCCTGACGTTTCCGAGCGAATTCATGCTCGTGGCCGCGATGAATCCCTGCCCGTGCGGATATTTTGGCGATTTGAAACGCGAATGCCGCTGCGGTCCGGTGCAGGTGCAGCGTTATCGCCAGCGTATCTCCGGCCCGTTGCTCGATCGAATCGATCTGCATATCGAAGTGCCGGCGGTCGAGTATCGGGACGTGGCGAGCGAGCGAGCCGAGGAACCTTCAAGCGCGATTCGTGAGCGCGCCGTCCGTGCGCGTGAACGTCAGCAAAAGCGATTTGCCCGCGAGGCGAAAACAAATTGCAACGCGTGGATGACAACCCGGCTGCTCAAACAGTACTGCAAGCTCGACCAGGATTCCCAGGACCTCGTTCGCGTCGCGATGAACGAATTGAATCTGAGCGCCCGCGCCTACGATCGCATTCTGAAAGTCTCGCGCACGATTGCCGATCTCGATGACAAGATCGACATCTCACCGGAGCATGTGAGCGAAGCGATTCAGTATCGCACGTTTGATCGCACGCTCTGGGTGTGAAGTGAAGACTTCTATTTTGGAAGCAGATCCGTTTGCACGCAGTTCATCGCAACTCCGCCGTCGAACCGCTGATTTTTTTCCAGGGTTCGGCGCGTTCGTGCAAATGCCTGGCTAAAAATTCTTCGACTCGTCCATAGAAATCGAGTTGGTTTTCCGGACGCGCGAAGCCGTGACCTTCGTCGGAATA
>CATPAW010000130.1 GCA_955652255.1 uncultured Chthoniobacterales bacterium
ATTTTACCGACGCGCTTTTTGCTGGGTACGACAGTGCGTTGACTTGCGCGGTCTGGACCGGGTTCGATAAGCCGCAAAAGATTTATCGCGGCGCGTTCGGTCGCGAGCTGGCGCTGCCAGTGTGGGTCGATGTCATGAACGCTTCAGCTGCGCGTTACCCGGCGAAAGAAATTCCGCGGCCATCCACGCTGAAGAAGATCGAGATTTGTTCCCGGTCCGGTTTGCTCGCGACGGACAAATGTTATGACACGGTCAAAAGTGCGAGCGGCGATTCGGTTCAGAAACGCACGACCTATATGGAGATCGCGACCGAAAAACAAAAGCCGACTCAATTGTGCAATGTTCATGGCGAAGCGGGCGCGCGTCTGGTGCGCGAATTGCCCGAAAGCGAATTCCCCCGCGCGACCTCCGCTGTTGATGTGAAGGAAGTGCAGCCGGTCATCGTGAAAAGCCCCGCACTGCTCGCGGACAAAGATCCTTACAACTCCGCGAAACCGCCGGTGAAAGCAGACGAAGTCGCGGAAAAAGAAGCGGTGCAAAAAGAAGCGCCGCAGAAAGAAGCAACCGCAAAGACCGACAATAAAACTACCGACGATGGCAAACCGATTTTGAAAGCGATCCCGGTCGAGCCGCAGGATGAGAAACCTGTCGAAATCCGACGCGCGCAGCCGGTCGGACCATTGGATGAAGTGCCAGACGACTCGCTCTTGAAGGCCGCGACACCGCCTCCCGGAACCGATTTCGGCGACTAAACATGGCGTCGCGCGCCGCAGATGACTTTCGTTTGACCGTTCTTAATCCGGGCGGACGCGACCCGGAAGAACATTTTCGAGACGGTGCCGGATCGGTTGGACAAGGACATCCGTCCGTCAACTTCCACGGTTACGCTGCCTGCACGCGCGGCTCTTTTCATCACGACACGCAGCGCGCGATCGTGGAGGAAACGCCCGTCCTTCTCCTGTTGCGCGGCGATTTTCGAACTTCGGAGCGCGCATTGAACGAACTGAAAAAGCACGGGCGGACGGTCGCCGTGTCCTTGAAAGAGACTGGGCTGCATCAAATCGCTCAGCAATTGTGCAATCCGGCGAAGTTGGCGCGCTTTATGAAGATCGTCGCACAAGCCGATGGCTGCATCGCGACGACGCTGGAGTCCGCGGAAATCTATCAGCGCGCGCGCGGGAAACGGGATCCGGCCACCGTTGCTTTTGTTCCCACACCCTATCCGCTGGAAGATCGACAATGGAATTTTTCCGTGCCGCCCGACCAGCGATCGGGAATTTTTGTCGGCACCCGCGAATGGGATGTGCCGTCGCGCAATCACTTCGCGGCACTGCTGGTGGCGCGACAGCTTTGCGAGGCGACAGGCGAGCCGGCCAGCGTCGTCAATCTGGATGGACGCAAACCCAGACGATTGCTTTCCGAATTAAAATTTCCCGATGGAAAATTGCGGGCGATTGAGAAGCGAAAACCGTACGCGGATTATTTGCGCGAAGTCACGAAACATAAAATCGTTCTGCAACTCGACCGTAGCCGAGTGCCGGGACAGGTCGCGGGTGACGCGCTTCTTTGCCGGATGGTTTGCGTGGGCGGCGACGGCGCGATTGAACGAATCGCGTTTCCAAAAACCTGCGGCGAAGGACGCACGATCGACGAAATCACTTCCATCGCCCTGGAGTTGTTGAACAACGTCGATTCCCGCGCCGCGGTCGTAGCCGAATCGCAAGGGCACGCGCTGGAGCGGCTTTCCTTTGAGGCCGTACGAAAGCAACTCGCAAATTTTTTCGCGCATCTGTAGCCGCCTCGCTGTGCGAGGCGCACAGCGTGTTGCCCTAACGGACTGCACGTGACGTCGCCCAGAGGGCGACGGCTACAGAACAATCGTTGCCAAATACACATCCTCCAGCCTGTGCACCTGCGCGCGTTGATCAAATTTTGCCGCGACGGCAGCCGCGCCTCCGCGCGCGAGCCGTGAGAGAAGATGTCGATCTTGCGCCGCGTCGAGCAAGGCGCGCGCGAGTGCTTCGTGATCGCGCTCCGGAACAAGAACCCCGCTCACGCCATGCTCAATCGCTTCCGGAATTCCGCCATGCTGCGTCGCGAAAACAGGTAATCCGCTTGCCATTGCTTCCAGCATCGAATTTGGAACGCCTTCCTGGTTTCCGTCCCGACCGGTTTCGCTCGGGTGAAGGAAAATGTGTGACACATAAAAAATCTCCCGCAATTTTTCCTGTGAAATAAAGCCGGTAAACGAGACGCGACCACCGATCTTAAGTTCGCGCGCCAATTCCTGAAGCTCGCGCAGAAGCGGTCCTTCGCCGGCGATGGTAATTGTCGATTTTGGATAAAGCGCGGCGAATTTGGCGAACGCGCGCAAACTTGTGGGCAGACCTTTCTTCTCGATCAAACGACAGGCTTGGACAAACCGCCATTCGCCGTTTTGCGGAAGACCGCGCTCACGAAATGGGAATTCCCACAACGGGATTCCGGTGCGCACGATGTCGATCTTATGTTCGTCGCAGCCAAGGTCGACAACGGCACGGCGCAACGATTCTGAGCGCACCAACACGCGCTCGACCGCGGCGAGCATTTCTTTCGTTGCTTCGCGATAGGCAGGTTTGTCCATGTCGACCAAAACATCCGCGCCGTGAAATGAAACGATCGATGGTTTTGGCCAGGCGTGAATCAGCGGCAAAAGATGCGCGGCGATATGGCCGAAAAAAATGTGC
>CATPAW010000131.1 GCA_955652255.1 uncultured Chthoniobacterales bacterium
CTCAGCGCCGATCTCTTCCTCCTCTTTGTCTTCTACGAACTCGTGATCGCGCCCAAGTATTTCCTGATCGCGATCTGGGGATCAACAAACAAGGAATACGGCGCGATGAAGCTGACGCTTTATTCCTTCTTCGGCGGCGCGCTCGTCTTCATCGGAATCCTCGTCGTCTACGTGACTGCAGGCTCGTTAAATCTGAATCAGCTCGCGCAATTTCAATTTACTCCGCAACTGCAATCGTGGGCGTTCCCGGTTTTATTTCTCGGCTTCGCCGTGCTCGCCGGCATCTGGCCGTTGCACACCTGGGCGCCAACCGGTCACGTCGCCGCGCCCACCGCCGGTTCGATGTTGCTCGCCGGCATTGTCATGAAACTCGGCGCCTACGGCGGGCTACGTGTCGCCATGAATCTTTTCCCGCAAGGTTTCCACATGCGGAGCAAATGGATCGCCGTCCTCGCGGTGATCGGGATTGTTTACGCCGCGGCGGTGGCGCTGCGCCAGCGCGATCTGAAATTTGTCATCGGTTATTCGAGCGTGAGCCATATGGGTTTCGTCCTGCTCGGGCTGGCCACGGCCAACGTGCTCGGCGTCTCAGGCGCGGTGCTGCAAATGTTTTCTCATGGCGTGATCGCGGCCCTCCTCTTTGCCGTCGCCGGACGCATGATCTACCGCCGCACCCACACGCGCGATCTTGATCAATTGTCGATCTTAGGACTGAGTCGTGCGCTGCCGTTTGCCGCGTTCGCTTTTGTCATCGCATCGGCCGCGTCGATGGGCATCCCCGGGTTCAGCGGATTCGCCGCCGAAATCACAATCCTCCTCGGCGCGTGGAAAACTTTCCCCGTGGCGGTGTGGATCACGGGCGCAGGCATGGTGCTCGTCGCCGCGTTCACACTGCGCGCGCTAAAGAAATCTTTCTTCGGCGACAGCCAATCGACTGATTCTTTTGCCACTGAGCCGATCACATTTGCAGAAAAATGCGGCGCCGGGCTGCTCATGTTCGCCACGCTCGCGATCGGCCTTTATCCCAAGCTGCTGCTCGATCGCATCATGCCCGCTGTCGAAGCGATGCGCTTTTTGAAATGAGTTATCTCGAGCTTCTCAAACTCGCATCGCCCGAAGCGATCGTTGCGGTGACGGCACTTGTTGTCCTTGCCTTCGGTCTCGCGAGTGAGCGCACGCGCGGACTTTGTTCCGGAGTCGCCGCGCTCGGACTCGTGATCGCAGTTGGTGCGGTTTTGATGTTGCCGCAGCAGGCAGCGCTGTTCGGCGGGATGCTCGTCATCACGCCACTCACGTCGCTATTCAAAATCATTTGTATCGCACTCGCCCTCTTCACGGTCCTGTTGGCATCGGGCAATGAGTCCTTGCGCAATCACGGTGAATACCTTGCCATCATTCTGCTCGCGACCATCGGACTGATGCTGCTCGTCGGCAGCGAAGAATTGCTCATGATCTTCATCGGGCTCGAGCTCACCGGTCTCTCCCTTTACGTCATGACCGCGTTCGACAAGACCGACATCCGCTCCGCCGAAGCCGGCCTGAAATATTTCCTGTTCGGCAGCACGGCGAGCGCGTTCACACTTTTCGGAATGAGTTTCATCTACGGCATGTCCGGGACGACGAGTCTCGCCGCCATTGGCCAAAAATTGACCACCGCATCGGCGCAACCGTTGCTCGCCCTCGGCATCGTCATGACCCTGATCGGCTTCGCGTTCAAAATTGCTGCTGCGCCGTTTCATCTTTGGGCGCCCGACGCTTACCAGGGCGCGCCCGTCCCGAGTGCCGCGTTCATCGCCTCGGGCTCGAAGGTCGCGTCGTTCGTTGTGCTAGGAAAAATCGTGCTCGTCGGCTTCGGTCCGGTGCACGGCAGCGCGGCATGGCACGCGATGATTGCCGGCTGGTCGCCGGTGCTCGCCGTGCTCGCTGCGTTGTCGATCTTAGTTGGCAATCTCGTCGCGCTCGCCCAAACCAACGTCCGCCGTCTGCTCGCCTACTCCGCTGTCGCGCACGCCGGCTACACGCTGCTCGGACTCGTCGCCGGCGGCCGCGACGGATTTTCCGCGACGTTGTTCTACACCACCGTTTACGCATTCACGCTCGTCGGCGCATTCGGCGTCGTCGCGCTGGTGCAACGCGAAACCGGCGGCGACGATTTCAAAAACTTTGCCGGACTGAGCTCGCTCTCACCATTGCTCGCCGGGTGCATGTCGATCTTCATGTTGTCGCTGGCCGGCATTCCGCCGCTTGCCGGATTTTTCGGCAAGTTCTACCTGTTTACCGCCGCGCTGCACGCCGATGCAAACCACGGCCTGCTCTGGCTCGTCGCGCTGGCGCTCTTTGGCAGCCTCATCTCGCTTTATTATTACCTCATGGTGCTCAAAGTGATTTTTGTGGATGAAGGGTCACAACCTGAGACGTCCCTGCCACGCCGTAGCCTTGGCGAAGGCGGACCACTTCTCCAAAAAATCTCACTCTCAGTCCTTGCCGTGATCGTACTTTTTCTGGGTATCATCCCAGGACTCTTGGTCGCTCGCATCATCGCAGCGCTACCCTAAGGTGAGCTTGCCTTCGGTTTCCTCTGGACGCACAATTCGATTGTGAGCCCGGTCGTCGAAAAAATTCTTGCCCATGCCAGAACCTGGAAGCATCATTCCGTGGTCCGCAGCATTGCCTCATGATTAAAGGCAGTGAGGTTCGAAAAGCAAACTACGCGATCGAGCCGCTTATTCTGGATCGATGGTCGCCGCGCGCCATGTCCGGCGGAGAAATTTCTAACGAGGAATTGATGCGCCTGTTTGAAGCAGCCCGCTGGGCTCCGTCGTCGTTCAATGCGCAACAATGGCGTGCTCTCTACGCCCGCCGCGACAGCGAGCATTGGCCGACGTTTCTCGGATTACTCGTGGAAGGAAACAAAGCCTGGGCGAAAAACGCAGCCGTTCTCGTCCTCTTCATTTCGCGAACTACATTCGAATACGACGGCGAGCCTTCCACCACGCATTCGTACGATTGTGGCGCAGCGTGGGAGAATTTCGCTCTGCAAGGATTCCATCAAGGCTTTGTGGTGCACGGGATGGAAGGCTTCGATTACGACCGGGCCAAAACCGAGCTGAAAATTCCGGACGGATTCCAAGTCGAAGCCATGGCAGCGGTCGGCAAACCCGGCGCGAAGGAAACGCTACCCGAAAAACTGCGGACAAAGGAAAGCCCTAACGACCGCCGCAAGTTGACCGAGAGCATCTGCGAAGGCCCGTTTCGATTCCCCGGCACGCCGTAGTCTCAACGAAGGCGGCTGAGCTGACCTCTGATCGCTGATCCCTGACTTCTGATCTCTGCATCGGTCCTCGGATGCGGACGTAGATCAGCTGCACGCGTAAGATGCGTGAGGGAAAACGCGAAATTTGAGGCGGCTTTCGGAGAGTTGAATTTGTAATTTCGGGACTTGTGAAAGTGCGCGGGTAAAAGTAGAAATCACTGCATGGGTTTAATTATTCTTATCGTTGTGATTCTGTTGTTAGTCGGGGCTTTCCCGACAGGCGGTTATGGATTCGGCTACCGGTCGCACGGCATAATCGTAACCATTCTCGTAATCGTTTTGATTCTGTATTTGCTCGGTC
>CATPAW010000132.1 GCA_955652255.1 uncultured Chthoniobacterales bacterium
AAGCTTTGTACCAATCCGTTAGCCATTTTGTCATTTGCTCGATCTCCTGTTGTTGCGCGGAGATGATCTTCTCGGCTAATTGCCGGAGCTCTGCGCGTTGGGTGTGATCAGGGACCATCTTCGCCATCTCAATCGCGCTGCGATGATGTTGAATCATCTGCTGTAGAAAGCTCTGCTCGAACTCCGGGCCTTTCAGCGACTGGAGGGAGGCGTTCATTGGATCGACTTGGCCGTTCGGATTGTGTGCGAAAAGCGCAGATGCGAATCCGAGGATGAGAACTGCGGACAAACTTACTGTTACTTTTTTCATATGTGATTACTCCAATTTATTGCGACTACTTTTGAATTTCTCCGCAGCCGATCATTTCCTTTCCGCCGTACGGGTTGGCGATCGTTGTCGATGTTTGCACCCAATCCTTGTTCAGCATTGGGCAGTGAGCGACGTGATAACCGGGCTGGCCGGTAACCAGCGTCTTCGCGTGGTTGCTTAATTTTTCGAAACCGGCGCGCGCATCCTTGAGCGATCCGGCTTGTGCGATGGCACTGCCTTCTTCGCCTAGATCTTTCGCCGCCGACTTGGCGGTGGACAGATCGTCAGCGGCAAGTGCAGTGTGAACTTTTTCGTATCCAGCAAGGAACTGGTTGTCTTTGTCGGAAAGGTTTGCTGCCCGCGCAGAGACGGCGATCGCTGTTATAGCAATCGTCGCCGCAAGCACTGTTCTGAAATTGTTAATCGTTTTTTTCATTGTCTGATTTGCGTTGAGTTGTGTTGTGTTGTTGTTGAAAGACGACCGCGAAATTGCGCGCAGTCAGGAAAGAACGTCACATGCAGACGCGATCAGCGTCGCGCGTAACGGTTGGCAAACGCTCGCGATAGTCCTGCGAAACAGGACGGAGAGCGTTAGCTCAGAGAAACAGGGGGAGCGTGAGCAAGTAAGCTCCGCTGCAAAACAGATTCCGCGAAGGAAGCGGCAAACGGCGGCCCGGTGTCGAGCTCTTGTGACGTCAGATGCGACACCGCTTCGTCCGCGACAATTATCTCAGCGACAGTGCAGCCTGGAATTGGAACAAGGTTCTTGCTCGTGACCTGAACCAGCTTCGCGCCATCGGTAACTGTCGCGCGAAGCACCTTACAACAAGGCATCTCTTCCTCGCCGCCCTTCTTCTGTGGCGAGGGCTGATCGCCGTGACAATGCATTCTTGGCATTGCCGACTGCGACTTTGTCTCGATTAATCCGCCGATGACGCAGTGATTCGAGATGGATAACCAGGCTGCGACAGTTGCCAGGACTATTGAGATTCGAATGGCCTTATAAGCCGAGCGCTGCATTCTCCTTCTTTGATCGACCCAAACTCTGGAATGTTCAAACGTTTTCGGTTTCGTGCGTGTAGGTCTTCATTTTTTGCTCGCACCAGACGGCATCAGCGGATAAAACCAAATCCATGAGAAACTATACGAAAATCCTGTTTTCGATTCTGGTCGCAGCGATGTGCACGGTCTCTTTTGCGGCGGACAAGCCGAATTGCAACAAGACCGGCAAGAATTGTCCGATGAATAAGGGCAAGGCATGCAACTGCGGCAAAGATTGCGGCTGCGCTAAGATGTAAGGTAATCGCGGCGTTTCGTTAAAAGCGCACGGTTTTCCAAATCAGAAAGATCACCGGATAAACGAGCCGCTCGCGGAGCGCGTTCGTCACGACTCCGCCGATCGCTGGTCTGGCGATGCGTTCCTGACATCGGCGCCGGTTTGGCGTCGCAGCATAAGACGTATCGTATCGGTCGTGTAAAGTAAGTCACAGCCGAATGCGAAATTTATTCTGCACGCTTTCACTTGGCGCGCTTGCGATTCTGCTGTTTGCCGACACGACGGGAACGAATGCGCAGGACGCCGAGGATCGAGCGGTGGTCGTAAAAGCTGAAGGCGAGGAGCTGCCCAGCGCTTACGGTGCTCCGCCCGATTTATCCCATGGTCGCATCTCCACCCTGACGAAGTCCTATGTGCTTTCACCGTTCAGCTTCGAACTCGAAGCTGGATACGAACGCGACATTTTCCGTCACGGATTACCGGCTCAGCTTTTCCGACAGGAGATCGAAATGGGACTGCCGGCGCGCTTTACAATTGGCGTGCAAAACCAAATCGAGCATTTTGCAGGAGACACTCGCGACCGCAGTTTTACTCTCGAAGCACGTTACGCGCTGGCGAATTGGAACAAGCTCCCACTCAATCCCGCAATTTCAGGTGAATACCGGTTCGGCCTGAGCGATGGATTGCCCGATTCGGGCGAGTTCGCTCTCCTGATTTCGCACGACTTTCCACACTTGATCGAATGGGCGGCGAATATTTTTGTCGATCACGAGTTTGGCGGCAGAGAAAGCACCAGCGCCGGCTTCGCACAGAGCATCGAAGTCCCGGTCCTTGTCCCGGAAGAAAAACTTGAGGTCGGAATTGAAATGCAATATCGCAGCGGCGGCGAGACAATCGGACGTGAGAGCACAACAAAAGGCTTTGCGATCGGCCCGACATTAGCATGGCGCCCAACAAAGAATGTGCGCTTCGATCTCTCGCCGCTTATCGGATGCAGTGATCACACACCGGCGGTGCAAGTGTTCGCGGTGTTCTCTGTCTCTCTCGGCGGCCCTGGGGCAGGTGACGTAGAAACACCTGCTTCCACGCGCGGCCATTGACCCATGGCTTCTCGCAATTCGGATGGCGTCGAACGGAAGATCGAACACGGATTGTTTCTGCTCAGCGTTTGGAGCAAGGGAATCGCCGGCCTGGCCGAGACAATAGGCGGGCTTCTCTTACTCTGTGTGCCTCAGGCGGGATTGAACGCGTTCATCGTCGCTTTGACCGCTCCCGAGCTGGCGGAAGATCCCACCGACCGCGTCGCAACCCTTCTCCAGCGCATCGCCCATGAGCTTACGGCGGATACGAAACTATTTATTAGCGGCTATCTTATTATTCACGGCGTCATCAAAATTCTGCTCGTCGCAGGATTATTAAGCCGCCGGCTTTGGTCGTATCCGGTGTCGCTTTGGTTCCTGGCCGCCTTCATCGCTTACCAAATGTATCGCTTTCTCTATACCCACTCGCTCTGGCTGATTGCGCTCACCGTTCTTGATCTAATCGTCGCGTTCTTGATCTGGCGCGAATACCGAGAGGTTTGCAAACAGATGCGTGCAGCCGTTCACCGCAAATAAAGGCAACCTATCGCTCTTCAATCGTAAGATCGACAATCGGTTAAACTCGGTGCTCGTGGGAGCACGGTTGTCCGCGCAATCCGCTGATCGCTTCGCGCAAGATAATCGGCACCATGCAAAGCGCGGCAAGCGGATCAGCCCACCACCATCCGAAAAGTGCGTTGAGACCCAAACCGCCTAACAAGATAACCGCGAGATAAGCGCAAATATCGCTTTGGTGAGAATCGGCGTGGAGTGCGTGGCTCTGAAGATTCGAGGCGGCGCGACGCTTGGCGCGCGCAAGCAGCGGCATGACGATGACGCAGGCGGCAGCGTAAATGATCCCGAGATAAGTCACCCGCGGCGACGAGTGGGTGAGCAAATCTCTCATCGCCGCGAAGCTCACGTAAACACCGAGCGCGAGAAAGCAAACACCCACTAACCGATGCGCAAATGCCTCTCTATCTTCCGCCACCGAACCGTCACTTAGCCGCCACAGCAGCACCAGACTGGATGCAACTTCAATCACCGAATCAATTCCAAAACTGATCAGCGCGACACTACCGGCAATTACGCCGGCAATAATTCCGACGATCGATTCAAGCGCTGTCCAGCCGATGCTTAAAAATTCAATCCTCCGGCCGGCTCGACGATGAACGGCTAGAGTTTCTCCAAGTTCGGCGCTCATTTTCAGAATCACTTCATGTCGCAACAGCACTGGTCGTAAGTTTTCTTTGTCAGCTCGCAATAGAACTTTCCGCCCTTCATTTCACAACAGCACTTATCCATCGTCTTGCCGGTTACGCGGCAAGTGATCTTCTGTGACGCTCCAAGCGCGGAACTTGCGAGGACTGCAAGAGCCACTCCAATACTTAAGATTGAGTTCTTCATGTCATCACCTCCTTTAATCAATTAATGAAAGCAGTTTCGGCAGGCA